>NZ_FLYE01000006.1 GCF_900093605.1 Candidatus Terasakiella magnetica | reverse complement strand
CTAGAAACCCTTCTAAATCAAGTATTTAGAAGGGTTTTTCTTTTTCAGAAATGATTGCTCAAAACTATTGTGTCTTCACTGTGTCTTCAAAATATGGCGGGCAGAATGCAAAAAAATGTACTTGATGTCGTTGTTTGTCGCTCACTGTCGCAGTCTATAGAAATCACATTTGAAAACTGAAGACACAGGTGTTGGCTTATAGATAATCAAACTTCATTCTCAATCAACATACGTCCCCAGCTTCTCCACGTATCAAGGTTTTCAAGGACTGGCCTGAAGGGTAGGGAATTTGAAGAACCACCATTTCTAACTCTCTCAATTTCATCACGCCAAGCATCTTCCCCTGCTTTAAAACAAGATTTAAAGAATGCTGATAATTCTTCATCCTTCAGAATTTGCCTTTTGTATGAATCTAAAGTGCTTTCAGGCTTTCCATTGTGAGCATTCATCAATAATCTTCTGACAGCTTTTGCAGTTTCAAAGTCTGGATGGTCTGCATAGCGTTTACGCCAGCTCTGAGAATATTCACGAGGAAGAGGTACAGCCAGTAATTTGACTGTACGCTTCTTAAGTTTAAATAAGCCTTCTTCACTCATAAGCTTGGCCCTCCCATTGCAAATGATGCGACTTGTTCAGCTGTGTCCTCCATATCAAATGGTGGGTTCACAGGTGTAGGATTATCTTTGCAAACTGCTTTCCTGACGTGTTCTGGCATATCTTCTAGGTCTGCTGTGTCTTCAAGTGTTTGCTCAGGGATAAATTCAAGACAGAAGTCGGCTGCTTTCTGTGCATCTCCTGCGGCTCTGAAGATTTCAAACTTGTCGTTCTTTAAAACTGTTAGCCAACCATCAAGATAGGATGCGTGGTTTTCCAGTTCGGGCGAAATTCCCAATTCTGAACAAATGAATGCTGAAGCCAACTCTGCTCGTAGCTCTTCAAGGGCATATCCAGGAGTTCCAAATCTATCATCCAAATTACGGTTTAATCTGTCTTCGTGGGCTGTCCAGTGAGCTAATTCGTGTGTTGATGTTGCAGACCAGCTTTCAGGGCTTTTAAAAGCTTCTGTAGGAGGTAATTGGATATGATCGGTACTTGGGTTATAGAAAGCCTTGTCACCACCAATTCTGACGTTTGCACCTGAGTTTTCTAAAAGTGTCTTGATTGCTGCTGGTTCTGACCAGTCAGTTTCATTGTCTTCTTTCGGCTTGGCTTCATATTCAGGAATACCATCGACCTGTGAGGCGTGGAAAACAGCATATGAACGCAAGAATGCTTTTGTTTTTACCTCCCCGTTTTCATCGACTGCTGGTTCGCCATTTTCAGGTTCTACTTCGACACGTTTGAAGAAATAGACTGTAGAAGCTTTCTCACCCTTCTTGATTGACCAGCCTTTTTCTTTGGCCTGTTTGAATGTCAGATACCTTGGGTCACCTGTTTCAACGACCTTAGGATTACAGAACAGCATTAGGGCGTTGATGCCTTTATATTTATGACCTGAAACTCCATTTACCGGTCCTGAGTGGATTGCTTTATCTGAAGACCAAGGCTTTAACCAAGGCTTGGTGCCAGATTCAATCTGCTTGATGATAGTATCTGTGACCTCTTGATATAGATCTTTGCGTTTCTTAGTTCCTTTCTTCTTTGTTGATGTTTCTTTGCTCATTTTCCTTTCCCTCTAAATTGATAACGATTTCTTCGATTGAACGACCTGCTTCGACTGGAGCTATGTCTAGGCCGAAATCAAGGATCTGTTCTTCGGTCAACTCGTGACCTTGTTGTGTTTGTTTACTCATCAGTTTGGTCTCCATTCGTGTGTTGTTTCATTTGGAATATCTGGGTTGTTTGCTTCATCAGGGATGCCCAAGGCTTTCTTGATATGTGGCGGTAATTCATAACCAACCACTGGCATAGGAGGTTCCATTTTGCTGGCAAGCTGATAGACCATTGCTTTGAAGTCTTCAGAACCGAATGGCTCAACACCCTTCCAATCGTGCAAACGTGCTGCATCCAACATTGCCTGGACGTTTTCTTTTGTGACTGGTCCGTGGAGAGTTATCTCATCACCAGTATCGTGGATGTTTGCGTCACCGACATCAATCCAGATACCAGAATTACCGACCTGTGGGTCAAAGCCTAATTGTCGCCAATGTTCTGCCAATAGATTCCAATCGAAACCTGTTTTCTTTTTCTTGTTGTCATTTTTGGGACGTATCCCAACAAAGTTTTTTGTACTCATTATGATTTCCTCCTGAGTTTGCTCTGAACAGAATTGTTCTTGAGCTGTGAATTTTAGTTTTGCCTGAATTGCTCCCACAGACGGAAACCTCATAAATTGGAGGTCGGGGAAGCGATCTTTAAAGGCTTTTGCCTTTACCTTTAATCTTCTTGGAATTGAGTGGGGTGTGCCTTCCATATCGACTAACACGACACCTCTTTTTCCCTTAGCTAAGCGATAGCCAGCATCTTCAACAATCCTGACAAACTGTGATGCGTTGGCTTGTTCCCACGCTGTTTGTAACGTCATACAGACAGCTTTGATAGGGACACCTGTTCTTGAACTTGCTTGCCAGTCTTTATGTGTTGCCACTGCAACAGGGCGTTCTTCGTTTTCATTTCTCATGTGAACGCCTTGGACTTGCTGCAAGTTCCACTTAGCTTCCAATTCACGCGAACAGGCTTCGTGTTTTTTATAAGACCAGGATGTTTTCTTAGATTTAAGAGTAACTGTATCTACACGGTTCCAAACAATATGGATGTGGATACGTCCCTTTTTGTTATGCTGAATGATTGTTCTTTGATGGCCTTCAAAATCTAAATGGCGTTCAAGGGTATTAACAGCTTCTAACCATCGTTCTTGATTCATCAAATGAAGCTCTTCAACAGGAACGCTTATGCTTGCGTGATAGAGGGCTTTCCTTGTTTTCGTGCCAAGTGATATAGCTCTCATCTCTTCAAGGGCTGAAGACAGGTCTAATGAAGCCAAGCCTTTTAGCTGAAGCACATTAACTTCTTCGTTTTCTGATGAAAGTAAGTGATTTGAGAGCTGAATAACATCAGCCTTGGTTTGCCCCCTGGAAGACCCCTTGATTATCATTCTGCGGCCTCCTGAGTGGTTTTCTCACGACCTGAGAGGGCAGAAGTTACATCATCGCGTATTGCAGCAATGTCAGCTTGAATCTGATTGATAAGATCTATTTCAGGGAATTCTTCAGATTGGTTTGCAAAACGTGCAATCTGATTGATGTTTGAACCAATCTTTCCTAGTTGTCCCAAAATCTTGGACAACTCCTGTCGGTCATATGAGGGAAGTCGTCTTGCTGGCAGCTTGGCTGGCTTAGCAGGTTCTGGAACCTTCTTCTTCAGATAGTGAAGGACTAACGCACGAGCGTAGTCGCCACGGCTTCTGGAGATATTATGTGTGTCCCTAGCAGCATCTAATGCTGCGGCCTCAAATCCATTCAGGCGGAATGATACGAGGAACTGTCTGGGTATTCTTTCAGTACCCATGGCAGTTATGGTTTAAGCAGGCTCCTTTCCTGCTGGCGGTTAATGGAAATGTATGTGTTCATTGAATGGTCTCCTTTGAAATTAAAAAAATATGGGGTCAACGGGGTCATCCCCTTGCAAGAAAACCGTGACAGAATTGTAAACGGTATGGCTTGCTTCCCTCTATTAGGTATAAATATGACCAAAATTTGAGTTGTCAAATCTCTTTTTTTAAGGCTGTTTGATGCAGTTTGTGGACAACACCAGATGGCTACGCTGTAAACATTGAGTAAACGGAAAAAATATTTGTTCTCAATTAAATAGCACTGATGGTCGGAAGAAAGAAAATACAGGGAAGGCAACTAGGTTAGACCTTTAAGGCATCTTTGCGATATTTCCCAAGTTCGGTTTCCACCTTTTCAACCAATTGAGAGATTAGGCCCATAATCTCTTCAATGTATTCTTGAGAATAGATTGATGGTTTCTCTCCATCGCTTGTGTAACCGTTTCTATGAACACAATCATGCCTGTTAGAAACAGCCTTATGAAGCCTTTCCCAGTTTTCTGGTTCGAGTTTAATGCTGATGCCAAATGCATTCTTATAGAGGTGAGAAACCTTGCCTAGGTTATGATATGAAATATCTAGCAAATAAGCTTTCACCTTTTGCTCAATCAGTTTTGGTTCACTGTAAATTTCATGCAGGGTGAACTTCTGTTTTAAAAGCTCTTTATCTCGCTGAAGGACTCTGGCTAATGCAACCCTGTCGTTCAACACAGAACTAATTAAAGTGTCACTCAGATAGGCTTCCAATGCAGAAAAAGCCTGCACAAATACCATTCTATTGATAGTACCTTGGAAATCTTGAGGTCCAAATTTACCTAATATCAATGAAGAATGTGAAATGGCATCCCTGAAATGATAATAAGGGTTGTCAGGAAGTTCGTAATCTTCCCAGTCATCTTCATCTTGCGTGTATTGAGCATCTGTTGCATCAATTTCGATTTCAGGGTGTTTCCTGATTTCGGCATCAATCTGTCCCCATCTGTTTACAACTGATACATCAAAACCAGCACCACAGTTTTCACATTCAACTTCAACATCAGCTTCTGAAATACAATCAGATGTCTTTTCCCCTGAGAAATCAGGTTCAGGAACATAGATGTCACAAAGTGTGTATTCTTCACATTCAGGGCAGCTAAATGAAATGGTGCTAACGAGTTCAGGCATTCAGTTATTTACTTTCATTGAAACTTTTTAAGAGCGAAACAAAATCGTTCTTATGAGCTGTTTCATAAATAAAAGGGATCCTTACATCACCTTTTTCTAGAGCGATATGAAATCTATGATGGCCTCCAGAAATAATGATCTCATGATTATGTAAATGAAATTGAGGTGGCGTAATAGGCCAATTTCGATAACATCTATCAATTATATTTGCCGTAGAGCTGGCATAATTGCCTTCCCAAGGTTTCTGCCCCCCTCTAGTACTATGTTTGAACAAATTATCAGCAATCTCAACAGTGTCGGCATAAGCAATTTGGCAATCAGGAAACTTCTTTTTAAAATCAGCTTCTGACACACCATCCTGAGCATAATGAAAATTATCTGGATTTAAATCCCAAGAAAAATCAAACGGGTTTAATGAAGAAAAATCTTTCTCTTTCCATTGATGACTCGTTTTCCCAACTTCACGACGATCAAGAATCGTCTTTAATTCTTTTTCACCTTTTTGCCCTCGCATGGCTTCAAGGGGGGTGAGCTTATATTTTTTCATTAGCTGTGTGACATCATCAGAAGCATCCTCATCCATCAGATTTTCTCCTCTGATAATTACAGAACAAACTTATATAGAAATGGCTCTAGGAATTTTGCAGAAGCTTCTGCAAATGTAGACAAATTGAGTTTAGGCATACTTTCTTCAACAATTTGTCTTTGCTTATCCCTCATTCTTTCAATTGAAATTCCTCTATATTGTAATTCCAGCAAACATCTTGAAAGAATCTTTTCAATAAAACTAAAATCCCCATCAGGAAACCAAATTGGTCTTATCCCATGAGCTAACAAGAATTTTTCTCTCTCTATGATATCAGCTTCTTCTTTTGGTAATGGGACAATAGCAAAATGGTGTTTCTCATCTAAACCTTCACCTGCTTCATCCCTGCGTTTCTTCTCTTGGAAAAAAACGTGCATGGTTCTGTCATTAGCCAAGCTACATCCTACAAACAATAGACTTCTGGATTGATGAAGATTTATCAGATTTTTGGGAAGGTTCAGGTTCATATCGACAGCAGTTTCACCATATGCGATATCATAATCCTCTTCTCCTAAGATACAGCCTCTAGGCTGAGAAACATCACCATGTAACTTTAGAAGAGCAGGTAGGTCATCCATCAAAATTTTAAAGAACTCTTTAGAATCACAATTACCAACATGTGATGTAAATTTCTCAATACTTTTTTCTTTTAAAGCTACTTCAAGCATGTGGTCATAGTTGGTTGTTACAACCATGCCTTTGCTAATCTCTGCAATTAACAACATTGTTTCAGAAGGTTGATGTTCACCTTCAAAGAAATCATCCATGATATGCTGTTTAAAACCATCTTTCCCATGAATATTGGTGATTTCTGCAATGATGGCTTCATACTGTCCTTCTTGGAGAAGCCGTTTTAAATCCACCTCTGGCATCCCTGCAATTTTACCTTGGCGAATTAAATGTTCTTTCCAAGTTGGAAAACCACACCCTGAAGATAATCCAGCTCCTACAAACGGAACGATGTCTCCTTGAGAAAGTGCTGATATCAATTGATTGAAGCGTGACTTATTTTTGTCAGACCAATGCCCTTCATCACCAAGGGAAGCGAAGGTTTCATCAATCTCCTTAGCTCTAAACTGTTCAAAAACCTGATTGTACATAGCTCTATCGCCAGTAAAGAGAGCTTTGCTTTTTTGAGAAAGGTCTCCTAGTTTAGCTGATGGAATAGTAAATGAGGTCTCTGCTTCCTCATCAATCCAATCGTTGAAATCTGAATACTTTTCATACTCTAGGTGGTTATCAACCTCACACCAAGATTGTTTATGTGAATTTGCATTCATTTAATTAAGCCGCCGACATGTGATGAACTAAAGATGCCATTAGATCTTTATTTAAGTCATCAGAAGATTGAATCTGGCTTTCTAATTGGTCACATAAAGCCATTAATTCATCTACCTTGGCGACAATTCGTTTTTGTTCTTCAAGAGGGGGAAGTAAAAATGGAGTGTTTGATAGTTGTGTTTTATTTATTGAGGCAAGATTTGTCGTTTGTTTGGAGCAACTTTGGAAATATTGCATCGTCATTGGTGAGTTCATAAATAATTCTACATATTTTGGAATAATGCCACCTAAAGGACGGCTTTTGAATATGTGGTTTTGGTGGACACAAGGAGCAACAGGATTTTCCCACACAACAGCTCTCCCTACTTTATCCCAATCGCCTCCCTCTACTTGTAAAACATCACCTTTCATAAGGGCGAATTTATCAAGCTCATCAGCAGGAATTTCGATTTCCTTTAGAACAGTGATATCAATCCATCCTCTTTGAACGTTTGCGACTCTCAAGTAGGGAACTGTAATAAGTTTTCTACCTTCCAGTTTTCGTCCTTTAGTCACGCCTGATGATATTGCCGAAATTTCACCATACTTACACCAAATAGAATTAAGTGATTTTGAAGCAGGCCAACCTTCTTCATTAAATGGTGAGATACCTTTCTGAACTCGTACTTTTTTTTCTGAAACCAGTGCTGCAAGCTCTATTTCAGCTTTTTGTTTTAATAAAATTGCAGGCTCATCATTTGGATCTTGTTCAACAAGTTTACCCTGTACCGCCAACTGAAGAATTGTTGCCCTTAAGTTCTTCACTGTTTCGAGGTCATCAAACCAACTGTTGAAGTTTCCTTCAGCAATAGACCAATTACTTTTGATTTCTTCATTCTCAGATGTTTCAGAGAGATGATGAAGGCTTGAGGCTACACAATCTTTTTTGAGAGATTTATGGGCTTCTTGAGAGGCTTCTAGCTCATCACATAGAGCCATCAATTCATCTACTTTGGCTGCAATGTGTTTTTGTTCTGCAAGAGGAGGAAGAGGAACTGACAAGGCAAGGAAACTTGTTTGTGAAATTCCACCTATGATACCTGTCATTGCCTCTTGAAACTGGAAGATAAATAAGGGGGATTTATAAACATAAAACAGAAAGCGATTATCAATTGCTGATGTTATTGGAACACTTGCGTAGAGCTTGTTTCCAAAACATATATTTTCATCTGTAATCGTCAGTTTTTTGCCTGCACTACCACCCTCAGCACAAATCAAAACAGCTCCTTTGGGGGCAATCTTGAACTTAGGTGTTTCAAATGGAATCTTGATACCATTATTGTAATCAATCTGATGAGATTTAAAATCCACATCTTTTGTAGCGATGTAATTATACCCTTCGGTCACATTAGTATATTTTGATTTTTTATCAGATGCTGAAACGCTATTACCATTAAAAACGTTTACAATTTGTGACACAGTTAGTGTAAGCCAACTTTCAGGGATGTAATCTTTGAATTGACTATCTTCAACATCAAAGAGCCTATTTTTCCTAATTGTTTTCTCTTTTAAAGCTACCTGAATATCACTCTCAACCTTCTCTAAAAGCACACTAGCAGGCTCATCATTTGAATCTTGTTCTACAAGCTTTCCCTGGACGGCTAATTGTAGAATCAAATCACGAAGGTTTTTAATTCCATCTGGCCCTTGGGCTAAATGACCAAATTCATTTAGAAAGATTTCTTTATCCATAATTACTCTCCAGCCAAACGATTGAGAGCTTCAGAAAGAATGGATTTTAATTGGTTTTGGGTTTTATGCATCTCTTCCTGGTTCTTATTGAATTTCTCCAATAAATCAGCAGGGGCCATATGTGTTGCATCCTGAATATTCGGGTTCTTGATATCCAGATTGAAGTTATTGGCTTTTATGTCTTCAAATGAGACTTTCCAAGCTTGGTCATTTTCTTCCCTATTATCCCACCAGGCTTTCTCAGGTGCGAACTCTTCAACCTTCATAGGTCTAGTTTTAGAATAGTTTTTATAGCCTGCTGGATACGGGTGTTCATAGAACCATACATCTTTTGTTGGCTCACCTTTGGTAAAGAACAGCAGGTTCGTTTTAATGCTTGTATATGGATTAAACACACCATTAGGGAGTCTGACGATTGTATGTAAATTGCATTCAGTCATGAGCTTCTCTTTAATACGGGTTTTAATACCTTCACCAAACAGAGTTCCATCAGGAAGAACAACACCTGCACGACCACCTTCCTTGAGAAGGGTAACAATTAAAACAAGGAATAAATCTGCTGTTTCACGGGTTCTGAAAGATGCTGGGAAGTTGTTTTCAATACCATCTTCTTCAGTGCCACCGAATGGTGGGTTTGTAAGAATTACATCAACTCGATCTGATGGCCCGTAATCCACCAAGGGTCTTGAAAGTGTATTTGTATGGCGAACATTGGTTGGAACATCAATGCCATGCAAAATCATATTTGTTGTGGCAAGTAGGTGTGGAAGAGATTTCTTTTCAACACCAAAAATAGAGTCCTGGAGGGTTGTTCTATCTTCTGCACTCTTCTCGTATTTGCTTCGTTTATGCTCAATTGTGCAAGCAAGAAAACCACCTGTACCACAAGCAGGGTCGAGAACCTTCTCTTCCAGTTTTGGGTCTAATATATCCACCATAAACTGTGTTACAGCACGGGGTGTATAGAACTCACCTGCATTACCAGCACTTTGAAGGTCTTTAAGGATTTGTTCGTAAATATCACCAAAAGTGTGCTTATCATCAGAGCTGTTGAAATCAATTTCATTAATTTTGTTGATGACCTGTCTCATCAACGTACCTGACTTCATATAGTTATAGGCATCTTCAAATACATTTCTGATAACAGTCGCCTGTTTTCCTGAAGATGCAGGAAGTTCTTTTAATTGTGGGAATAAATCATTGTTTACAAAATTCAGTAAACCGTCCCCTGTAATGCCTTCTTCATCTTTGGCCCAGTTGCACCAACGAAGTTCTTCAGGAATTGGAGAAACAAAATCATCATCAAGTAGTTCTTGCTCTTCTTCCCTGTCATCTACAATCTTGAGGAAAAACATCCATACAAGCTGGGAAATACGCTGAGCATCCCCATCAACACCAACATCTTTACGCATGATATCTTGAATGGATTTAATGATTCCTGAGACGTTGCTCATTATTTATTCCTTATTTAATTAGATGACATGTATGTCAGGTTTTAATTAGCTTGCTTGAAAATTTCGTTCTCTAATTCGAGAATGGCTTCTTCATATGGTTTTTTACCACCAAATACATTTTTCACAATCTCAATTGGTGTTCCATAAGAATTCAATGGAGCAAGTTTAAGAACTTTCTTGTCTTCCAGGGTGGTTAAACCTTCATCAGCATATTTATCCAGCAATCCTTCTAGAACTGCCTTTGCTTTGTCCTCATATTTAGCAAAATAATTACGCTTTTTGACGTTTTCAGCACGTTCTTTCCTGGTTAATGGAGGTTGACCATAGGCTACGTGGCAAATTAAGTCGAAAACCCCGTATGCATCACCATTCTTAACTTCTTCTCGCAGTGCTTCCAGGGGAATACCTTGTTCTGCAAGCTCATCAACAATAGCTGACTTCTTATCTGCTTCATTCCAACGTCTTAGGAAATCATCAAGGGAAGCATAAGTTTTTTGCACATTATTTTTTGCGTAATCCTGAAGTGACTCAGTAATTAGTTTTCCATCTGCATCTAAATATTGAACACGTTTTGAAAGGATATCGACTTCTACATCATTAATGTAAAATTTAGTCCTGCCTTTTTCATCGTCTTCATCATCATCCCAGGTGATATCTGTTACAGGAACTTCCTCACCATTATCAATAACGGTGCCTTCCTCAGTGCCTTCATCTTCAGGTATTACATTGTCATCAGGCCCAGTTCCTGGCTCAAATACTTGTACTGGTTCACCATCGAAATCAGGGTCTGCAAATAATTCTGTGGCTTTTTTAAAATCGAGAATGGTGAAATATTTCTTCCCATACTCTTCATTTACACGGGTTCCTCGACCAATGATTTGCTTAAACTCAGTCATTGATTGGATACGTTGGTCTAGGACAATTAACTTACATGTCTTTGCATCAACACCAGTAGTCATCAACTTTGAAGTGGTTGCAATTACAGGATAACGAGACTCTGGATTAATAAAATTATCCAGCTCAGCCTTACCTTCTTCATTATCCCCAGTAATTCTCATTACATAACGATGATTTTCATTAACCAGTTCAGGAAGACAGTTTGTAATAGCCTGTCTCATTCGTTCTGCATGATCGATATCTTCACAGAAGATGATGGTTTTATCATATGGATTTGTTTGCTTGAGAAATTCAGCAACTTTTTGAGCTACTAATTCGGTTCTTTGCTCAATTACCAGATTTCTATCAAAGTCACGTTGATTGTAAATACGGTCATCAATTAATTGTCCGTATTTATCAGTCTTTCCTTTCTCTGGCCTGTAGCCTTCAAGATCTTTATCAAAATCAATTCTGACAACCTTATATGGAGCAAGGAAACCATCATTAATACCTTGCTTCAGAGAATAGGAATAAACTGGGTCTCCAAAGTAAGCGATATTTGAGACATCATTCGTTTCCTTTGGCGTAGCTGTTAAGCCGATATGAGTTGCACTGGAGAAATAATCTAGAATCTTCTTCCAGGCAGATGCTTCTGATGCACTTCCTCTGTGACACTCATCAATTACAATTAAATCAAAGAAGTCTGGTGAGAACTGCTTGTAAATATTTTGGCTTTCTTCAGTTCCTGTAACAGCTTGATAAAGTGAAAGGTAAATTTCATATGATTTATCTGCTGTGCGGTTCTGAATCTTTGTCATCTTGTCACCAAATGGTGCAAAGTCCTGTTGTTTTGTTTGGTCTACCAAGATGTTTCTATCAGCAAGAAACAGGATACGTTTCTTTTTACGGGCTTTCCATAATCTCCAGATTATCTGAAATGCTGTATATGTTTTGCCAGTACCAGTCGCCATAACAAGCAGAATACGGTCCTGGCCTTTTGCAATAGCTTCAATAGTTCTGTTAATTGCAATGTATTGATAATACCTGGGAGCTTTCCCAGAACCATCATCATAATAATCCTGGGCAACTATTTCAGAAGAGTCTTCACTCAATCCTTTGTATTGTTTGTATTTAGCCCACAATTGATCTGGGGATGGAAATTCATCCATCGGGATTTCAGTTTCAACTTTATCTGATGTTCCTGATTTATCATGAAACAGGAAACCATCACCATTTGACGAAAAGATAAATGGGATATCCAACATTTCTGAATATTCCAAAGCCTGCTGCATACCAGAACCAATGGTGTGCTTGTTGTCTTTGGCTTCTACAATTGCCAGGGGAATATTGGGTTTGTAATAGAGAATGTAATCAGCTCTTTTGGTTTTCCCACGAGCTGTCATTTTTCCACGAACAATGATACGGCCTGCTGTAAAGGTGACTTCTTCCCTCATTTGGGAATGGATATCCCATCCAGCTTTTTTGATCGCAGGTGTGATGAACTTTGTCTTCACATCTGTTTCGGATAGTTTCATTTCGCTTATTTAGCTCCGGTTTGTAATTTTTTCAACACGGGCTTTTCTTTCTTGCCCACCAATCCAGACTTCAATTTCTTCTCCTTCTATTGCACCGAGAACTGCTTCGCCTAGTGGTTCGTCGATGTGAACGATCCTTTTAGAAGGAATGTTTTCTTTATCACTTAAAGTAATTTCAAGTTCACTTTGGGTTCCCTCAAGGTATTTAACTAAGACTCTATCCCCGACCTTCACACTTCCATCATCTTTGACCGGATTAGGAGTAGTGGGTTTCTGTGGGACCTGACGGTTCTCAATTTGAGAAACTATAGGACTACTTTTGTGGGATGTGACTTTTTTGAAGCTTGGGGTCTTTTGCTGGGGAACCCGAATTTCATTAGCCATTGATGATGGGGAACTTTGAAAGTTTTCCTCACTGGCTTTTAGTTCTTTTAGACGTCGTTCGACGGCTTCTCTAAGTTTGTTTACTTCAGATTGGGGGTCACTAAACCAGTCCGTTGACCAAATTCTGTGGAAGTGCCAACCCAGTCCTTCAAGCACCTCCTGTCTTAGGCGGTCTCGATCGCGAGCAGATTTTGACGAGTGATAAGTAGCTCCATCACACTCAACGCCCATAATGAAACCGTGTGGCCACTCTGGATGTTTTACTCCAATATCAATAAAGTAACCAGCGACACCAACTTGTGGGCTAGGTTCGCAACCTATAGATTTTAATTGTTCAATGACGTGAACTTCAAAGTCTGAATCAGGTTCTTTATTGGTTTGACTACCTGCGTGTAGTATCCCTGTAGCGGAGTATTCAAGCCAACGTTTAAGCATATAAACGCCTTGATTACCGTCCTCTTCAGCTTTTATGTCTGTGCTCTTCATCGAAGAGAACGTAACTATCTGTTCTTTGGCTCGAGAAAATAGTACGTTCAACCGTCTTTTACCTGCAACACCGTTGATAGGGCCAAAACGCTGCATAACAGGGCCACCAACTTTTTCAGGTCCATATACTGTTCCAATGAAAATTACATCTCTTTCATCACCTTGAACATTTTCAAGGTTTTTAATGAAGAAAGATTCTAAGCCGTCGTTCTTCTCTTCCCATTTATCAATATATCGTGAGGCTTTAACATCATCCTTCAAAGCATATTCGAGCTCTTCTTGGATTAAATCTCTTTGCTTTTGGTTAAGTGTTACCACACCTAGTGAGCGTTCCTGGGAATGCCTCATAAAGTTGATGATATGATCGACCATTGTTTTGGCTTCGTCTGCGTTTGTACCAGCAGAATATCTGCCTTCAATTGATACGAGTTTCACTCCCATATTGACGGCATCTTCTGATGCTGAAGGAAAGACGACTAGATCGTCGTTATATATGTGATGGTTAGAAAAAGCGATAAGGCCAGAGTGTCTTGAACGGTAGTGCCAACGTAATCGACGAGCGGGTCGGAATGCAGAATTTGCCATTTCAAGAATTGATTCTTCAGTGACGCTTTCATCTTCATCAGCATCTTCATCTTCAAATATTTTATGGAAAAAACTTGTTGGAGGTAATTGATTTGTATCGCCTACCACCATTGCTTTTTTACCTCGAAGGATCGCCCCTACAGCATCTTCAGGTGTCATTTGGGACGCTTCGTCAATAATAACAAGATCAAAATCAATGGCTCCCTGTTGAATGTACTGAGCAACAGCTAGAGGTGACATCATCCAACAAGGTTTAAGTTCAAGAAGAGACTTTCCAGCCCTTCTTGTTAAGTCTCTTACAGGAACGTATCTTCTAGTTTTATTGATTTCGTTATGGATTAAGGAATATTCCGTCCAAGTTGATTTTCTACCTGTCCCATTACCCATAGGAGGATAGGAAGACTTGAAAATCTTATTTCTAAGGTGTTGTTTGGATAACTGAATGATTTCTCTATCAATTTTTGCAATTCGTGATCGTAAAGTATCCAGCTTAGATCCATTAAACTGCGACAGAACATCTCCATAAGAAGAATAAACGCTTTTTGCCATAGAGCGTACAACGATTGCTTCCACTGTTTTTGCTAAGTTTTCTAAACCTTTTTCATTATCAAGAAGCTGATCAATAACAATGCCGTATTTTCTTTCTCTTAATTTTTCAATGTTCGAATGAAGGTTAGAATGTGTGATTAATCCTTCTCTATCATTTGAAGCAAGGTTTAAGAATTGTGCCGTTTCGTGATGGGCACCTTTAAAGAAATCATCTATTTTGATTCCTGAAAGCTCAGATACCTTTAAAAGAGCACCATATGACTTTGCATCAAGATCCACTAACTGTTCTAGCTGCTCTCGAAGTTCTATATAATTGTTCTTTTTAATAGCTTCTTGAATAATGCTTTGGTTTTCTGGAAGGCTTCTGACTAGTGAACTTGCGACTTGTAATTCAGCATGAATAACTAAAGGGTTAAATTCATAACCATTAAAGAGTTTTCCTAACAGAGCAGGTATTTCCTCATTGTCATTTACCTCATCTATGCCATTTCGTATCTCTTCAAGGTTTTGAGCTGCTTGGCGTAACCATTCAGCATTAGCAATGTGTTTATTTTTGATGAAATTAGACAGCTCACTAATTTCATTTGAGGTTTCATCAAAATCAGACAGCTTTATATCAAGGTTTTTTAGCTTAGCTTCTGCGTCAAAATAAGTAGTATCAATATTGTCTCGAATAGGATTGCTTGCTTCGACCTTTGGTAATGAAAGCAATATATCGAGGTCACCTTCTTTTAGAAACTTACGTAAGTTAATGTGTTCAGCACCAACAAGGCTTTCTTCAACACGTTTATAAAAATCAAAGACTTTAGCAATACTTTCGAAGTCTGTTTCTAAACCTGCATATCGAACTCCAAAAAGACCAATAAGTTGATGGTCTTTTTCAAGCTTGTCCTTTTTACTTACCCATTCAGCTAATTCAGTTAATGTCCTGCCTGCTTTCTTTCTATCAAAACTCTTTTCTTTTGCGTGCGATAAGAAAAACCGTTTTGAACGTCTATAGTCGGACGATAAAAATGAAAAAAAGCCTCCTGAACTAATTACTGCCGCGTGGTCAGAAATCTCT
Source organism: Candidatus Terasakiella magnetica (assembly GCF_900093605.1). Classification (NCBI taxonomy): domain Bacteria; kingdom Pseudomonadati; phylum Pseudomonadota; class Alphaproteobacteria; order Rhodospirillales; family Terasakiellaceae; genus Terasakiella; species Terasakiella magnetica. Next base: position 51,428 of record NZ_FLYE01000006.1, on the reverse strand, counting down.
GAATAACTAGGAAGGGTATTTATTGAAATATTTTGTTCTAATCGTTTTGCTTGCACACGCAATTCATTTGTACGTTCAAAGCCTTTTTCAAAAACTGACGCAACTGAAGGATCCGCAAAAGTTTTGTTTCTTAATGATAGAGTTTCTTTCTCAGTTGAGGATACAATATCGCAAGCTTTGATAATTGAGTTCAGAATCCAGTCTTTACTCTCAGGTATTAATTTTGATATTGGCTCAAGAAAGTTACAAAGAGTTACATAAGCATTTTTTTGAGCTTCATTTTCTTCACGGACTTTCTGAATTTGTTCTGTAGACAAGCCTGGTGCTGAGATTTTATCTGCGAGGGCTGCCAGTGTCTTCAAGTTTTCTAACCGCGAGGAGAAAAGAGGTTCATCTATTTGTGTATTCAGGGTCTCTAATTGAGATTGAATATTTTGACATTTTTCTATGAAATTATTTAGGCTAGTTAGAATCTGTTCATTAGCAATTTTGCTAAGAAGGTGAAAATCTATTTCAGCGATCTCATCTGAAATTCCTGAAATGATATCTTTAATTTCATTTGCTTGTTGAGTGCCTACAGTTGATGAAACACCAAATTGTGACAACCCTTCACGTGCTTTAGATAGGGCTTCAAAATGCTGTGCAGCCGTTTTTGAATGTTCAAGCAATTCTTCTGTTTTGAAAGGGTCGATATCTTTTATGGTTGTGCCTTGCCAATAGTCCGCAACCTTCGAAGTGGTTTTCCATGCGTCTTCAATTTGTTTACAGATTTCATATATTTCTTCGAGTTTTTCAGGAGTGAACTTTTCTACATTTTTAAATGAAATAGATTGTAGTTGTTTTGGTAAAGAACGTAGTGTTTCGTTCGTAAAAATACATTTCCCTAAGATGTCATGAACTGTTAACTCTGTATCTTCATATTCTGTAGCTATGACATCAATATATGATGAGATCTCTGATCGAATTTTACGGAACTCTGCAATTTTAGAATCATAGTTGTTTGGAGTGTCACCAACTTCCATTTCGACCCTGTCTCGTAACGAGCTAATGACTTGCTCTTTCGTAGAACGATTGGCCTGTAATGAGAGCAAGAACTCACCTAGTCCAACAGCTTCCAATCGTGACTTAACTACATCTAACGCAGCCATTTTCTCTGCCACAAAAAGAACTTTCTTTCCGTCTGCTAATGCTGCAGCAATGGTGTTAACAATAGTTTGCGATTTTCCCGATCCTGGAGGACCTTCTACGGCAAGGTTTTTACCATCTACTACATCAACAATTGCACTAAATTGTGATGAATCAGCGTCTCTAACTAAATATGGGACTTTCTTCTCTATGTGAGGGGCATCTACCTCGTATTCTTCACCAAAGGGGGATTCACCTGCTTGTACAGGAGTGCCTCCAAATAATTCGGCTATTACATTGTGGTTATCAAAGCGACCAGTACCGGTATCTAGGTCATTATACATTGCCATTCTTGCAGATGGGAATACACCTACTGCAACTTGTCGGCGAACTCTCCAGCCTAAGTTTTTAGGAGACAATTCTGCTATTTCTTTAAGGTAGTCTTCAATCGTTTTACCGTCCAATTCTGGTAATTCTACACCAAAATCAAGCCGCAACTTCTCGGCTAAAACAGTATTGATCTCAGCAGCATCACCAAGGCTATTGATCCAAAACTCCAAACCTTCCTTTGTTTTGTTTCGTTTAAGCTCTACAGGTAAAAGCACTAGTGGTGAATACGATGTTTTACCAGCATTGGCTTCGCTCCATTCCAAGAACCCAAATGCAATATGCAACACATTAATACCAGTCTCTTGCACCCAAGTTCGACACTTGGTCATTAATGCATTCATTCTTCGTTCAAGAATGTCAGGTAATAATAGTGTTTGGATATCTGAATCTGTATGACGACCATCTTCGTGTTCGTATGTCGGTTTAGGTAATTCGTAAGATGGTGAGATGCCATTGTTTAAAGCGTGTTGGCTTAAGGATAAGTCAGATGATGTCTGCCTTGCGGGCATATTTAGAGTTTCTCGAACTCTATCTTTTAGTTCACGTTCAGAGCGGAAATTATCTTCGATATAGGTGTCACTGTTTTGGTCAATATTTTCTAGGAACGCGATGTAAACTTCATCTGTAAGTCTTGCATCAGATAGTGCATTTTGGAATTCTCTTGTTTGTTCATCTTTTGGGTCATCTTCCAAAGGAGGAAGAGGAGCGAGACGCATACTTTTTCCTAAAGACAGGTCGTCAAAAAGATAACCAGGTAGCTCATCAACAACACGTACAATAGCGTTAGACCTTGTTGAAAACCTAGTCGACAGCAGTGGGTTACGTCGACTCAAATCTAGTAATTTAGGTCTTAGGTTTTCTATCTTTGAACGGATTAGAGCTGAAAGTTCTTCTTTTTTATTTTGATCGCCATCAGGCATTTTATTCCCCCACTTTGCCAAACGTTTTACTCGCTCTTAATGACTTGCACGGAGGTTAGCACGAACTCGTGAAGGTTGCTAACCCCCATTTTGGTGAGGTGCCCTGTTTTGTCACATCAATATGTTTCTATAATCTCAGTTAATTGTAATGTGGAGGCGATAATGGCCCGTAAATTAATGATGATTTCCGTTTTAACTTTAATGTTAACAGGCTGCTTAACGAATAAGGAACGTTACTATTCATATCATCAAGATGAATTTGACGGCAGCGTTACAGTTGTTGATGAAGAAAAAGAAGAACTGAATATTGCAGGTTTTTTAGTCACTGTAGGAGCTACAGCTGCATTGGTTCTAGCTGCTATGGCTGATACCCCTTTAAAATGAGCTAATGCACTTTGTTTCCTTCTTGTGTCAAAAGAGACCAATAGAGTTCAAGGCTTTTTGCTTCATCGCCGAGTGAGGCAAGGGTTATTGCCTCTGCCAGCTTTATCTCTCGGTTGCAATTTCTGGATAGCTCTGTTCGAAGGTCTAATGTTGAGATTTCACTGCTTAATACTGTTCTCATAGTCCTTGTCTGCAAATGCCATTGCTGGATAGATGCAAGGGCAAAGAAAAGTTGGGTTTGATTTTCTAGTGTGATCCTCTCGAATGTTTTGACGGTTTTAGGGTTGTGCCAAATCATTTCCATCACTAACCATTGGAATTTATCAAATGGTGCAGCAATGCGTCGAACCCAAGAAGGAATTTTGCCAAAGAACGCTGCATAAGCTGCATCTGCTTCATATTTCCAGTTTGAGAGTTCATTTTCAGGGATTGAAATATCTGTTGAGGAAAGTGTTTTTGACGGTTTTTGCCATACTCCATTATTCTCAAGTAAACGTCTAAAGGGTACTGACATTGAAACAGACGATGGATTTCCTTCTATGCCCTCCCAGTATCCAAAGAAACCGTCCCAGCATCCATAAAACCTTTCTTTTGAACAGATTTTCTCGGTCAACACTCCTTGATTGAAGTGATAATCCCAAGAGAACTTATTATTTTGAGTATGCATTACCAAACCTTTTGCTTCTAAAATGTTCTCGTTTTGTATCATTCCAATGTGACAGTTACGGTCACTTCGCCCAAATAGGTGATACTTTTTCTCTTGCCTTCAGATATGATGAAGAAAATTGCGGGGGATTCTATGAGATACGAAAAAGCAGATACATTGCTGAAATTAGCTCTTGATATGCAGGCATCAAGGCAAGGTCTTTCTCTTGGTGACATTCAAGAACGGTTTGAAGTCGGCCGAAGAACAGCGATGAGGCTAAGGGATGCTATTGTTCGCGTGTTCCCCCAAACAGATGAGCTTTTATGTGATGATCGTAAGAAGCGTTGGAGAATACCAAATGGTACATTAGACCGTATCATCAATTTTGAAGCTGATGAATTAGCTGACCTCGAAACAGCTGTACAAGTCCTGAAAAGAGAAAATATGGATGAGCAGGTGGCATCTTTAGAAGGCATCACAGCCAAACTTCAGGCAATTATGGATCCTAATGTGGCAAGACGTGTTGAACCTGACCTAGAAGCTTTATTGGAAGCTGAAGGATTAGCAATGCGTCCAGGGCCAAGGCCGAAAATTCGAACATCGGTGGTCTCACAGTTACGCCAAGCAATTAAAGCAAATGCTGTTGTAATGTTACACTATAAGAACAGGAAGAATGGCAAGGTAAACGAAAGGACCGTTCACCCATATGGTTTCCTGCATGGTCATAGAAACTATTTGGTTGGTTACCACGTTCACCCAAAAGCAAATAGCTATGTATTATTTAGCCTTCCCAATATTGAAGATGTAGAGATTCAAACGGATTTTTATGAGAGGGACCCTAAGTTTTCTCTTCAAGCATTCGCGGAACAATCATTCGGTGTCTACCAAGAAGAACCTTTTGAAGTTGAATGGCTGTTCAATGCTGAAATTGCTGATGTTGCAGAGGAGTTTGAATTTCACCCCAGTCAAAAATCAACAAGAAACTCTGATGGTTCATTGACTGTAGAGTTTATAGCTGGTGGTGAACTAGAAATGGCTTGGCATCTGTACTGTTGGGGTACAAATGTTGAGGTCGTAAAGCCTGAAGGATTGAAAAAACTAGTGTCAGATACCCAAAAAAGTTGGCAAGGGGTTATCTAATGGTTTTCTATGGCTGATAAGTATGCAGCCTTTGTATTTGCATCAAAAGCACAAATTATTATCTCAGCGTTTGGATAACTGGATAATGTTTCTGCAGCAATTTTAGCAGCTAAATCCAAAGGCCAACCATATATTCCAGTTCCCATTGATGGGAATGCAATTGTTTTTGCATTATCTAATTTTTGGAACTCTTTCATAGAAGCCTTATAGGTTTCTTGAAGTTGAAGTTCTTCTTCGGTAGTTTTTCTTAAATACCGTGGTGCTACAGCGTGAATGATATGTGAGGCATTGAGGTTATAGCTTTCAGTTGTTACTGCATTGCCAGGTTCTAAAGGACCAAGCTTCTTTACAACTGGTTCTAGCATTGGGCCTGCTGCTGCATGGATTGCACCGCAAACGCCACTTCCCGCCATTAAAGTGGGGTGTGCTGAGTTTACAATTACATCAACATCAAGCTCTACGATGTTTCCACGAATGACACGTATCATTTGTTTTTAGCCTCATTAAATAGATGGAGCATCGTAACCTTTTCTCAGAATAATAAAACAGCAAACAGTCCAACCTCATCTTATGTAAGACCGTTTTTGTCACATTGATGAGGTATTCAATTTAGGTGCGAGGTGGGCTGTGGATGAGAAAGTTAATATCAATCATCAATTTTATTTGTCTGTGTATAGTTACCTATATACTCTTGGGATAGTAGTATGAAAAAACTGGGAGCGGTAATGAATCATAGTCAACTCAAGGCACTCTTTGATGAGAAAAAAGAGGTTCTTAAAGAAAATGATAAACTAAGAATTCACAGGACTTTGAGTTGGTTTGGACGAGCAGAAGGTGCTTCTGATGATGAAGATGCTGCCTTTATTTTTTGTTGGATAGCATTCAATTCAATTTATGCCCAAGAGAAAGACTATAGTGATATTTCCAATGAAAAAGCTTCTTTCGGGGATTTCTTTGAAAAGGTAGTTGGTCACGATGATGCCAATATCCTTTATATGGCGATTTGGGAAAAATTCTCACAATCTATACGCTTGTTAATGAATAACCAGTATGTCTACCAGCCTTTCTGGCATTTCCAGAATGGGGTTGAAGGATATGAAGATTGGGAAAACAGGTTTCAAAAAAGCATAGAGATGGCTAATCGGTGTCTTGTCAGTAAAGACACCAAAACGATGTTGTCTTTGGTTTTTGACAGGCTCTATGTCCTTAGAAACCAGATAATGCACGGTGGGGCGACTTGGAACTCAAGAGTAAACCGTCAGCAAATCCAAGATGGTCATAAGATCCTTGAGTTTATGCTCCCAAAGTTTATTGAAATCATAATCAATCATCCTGAAGAAGATTGGGGTAAGCCAATTTACCCAGTTGTCTCCTCATAAAAAGAAGAAAGATTTTCAGTTAAATGCAGTTTCAAAACGGACAGCTATTATTTTCTCCATCTGACCTAATTACATTTATGGGGTCACCTTTTGCTTCATATATGGAAAGACAGGTACTTGATGATAAATCTCTATGGTCTTTAGTTGATGAAGAAGACCGTGTTCTTAAGAACCTTCAGGAAAAAGGGTATCAGCACGAAGATGATTTCTTGGAAGACTTAGAGAAAGAGCAGGATAGGGTTGTCAAAATTGAAGGTAAAAGTAAAGAAGAACAAAAAGCTAAAACTCTAGAAGCTATGGCATCTGGTGCCGATGTAATTGCACAGGGATATTTAACCTATGGGCAATTTGCAGGTCTTTCAGACTTTCTTGTAAAAGTGCCAGGGAAATCAAAATTTGGTGATTATCATTATGAGGTTTGGGATACGAAGCTTTCAAAGAAAGTTAAACCATATTTTGCTGTCCAACTCTGTTGTTATGCTGAGATGCTCGAAGCAATACAGGGTGTTCGCCCTAGAAAGGTTGCGGTTGTATTGGGTACAAAAGAACGGGTTAATATCTTAACCCACGAGGTTTACGCTTATTATCAGGCTTTGAAATCATCTTTCTTGGCGTTTCACTCAGATGAAAACCTGCAGCAACCATTGCCAAATATCTCTATGGATAATGGAAGATGGTCTTCTTATGGGGAAAAACTTTTAAAGGAAATGGACCATTTGTGTTTTGTGGCAGGAATAACAGGGACACAAATTAAACGCCTTGAGAAAGCAGGGATAAAGACATTTACTGAACTTGCTCAAACAGATGTTAAGCGTATCAAGAAGCTGAATGTTGATGTCTTCGAAAGGTTAAAGGCCCAAGCTGCAATTCAGTTGGCTTCAGCTGGAAATGAAGTTCCTGATTATAAGGTGTTGCCCCATAGCCCTGAGCAAGCCAAAGGTCTGTCATTACTTCCTGACCATTCAAAAGGCGACCTTTTCTTCGACATTGAAGGTTTCCCGTTAATGGAGGGTGGTCTCGAATACCTCTGGGGCGTTACGTATTTTAAAGAAAATGGCGAAAGAGATTTTAGGGATTTCTGGGCTCACGACCACGAGCAAGAGAAAGTCGCTTTTTCTGACTTTATTCGTTGGGCCTATGATAGGTGGCTCAAGTATCCAGATATGCACATCTACCATTATGCTTCATATGAAATATCGGCGATTAGAAAGCTTATGGGACGTTATGGCGTATGTGAATATGAAGTTGATACGCTGCTAAGAAATAACGTATTTGTTGACCTGTATAAGGTTGTTAAGCACGGTTTGCTTATAGGTGAACCAAGTTATTCCATTAAAAATGTTGAGCATATCTATCGTGGAAAACGAGATACAGATGTTGCCAGTGGTGGTGAGTCTGTAATTGTCTATGAAGAATGGCAAAACAATCCAGATGGAATGACTTGGCAAACCTCGGAAGTTTTGAATTCTATCCGTATTTACAATATTGATGATTGTGACTCTACTCAGGAACTGACTGCTTGGTTGCGTGAATTAAAAGAGCAGGAACAAATTGCATATACAGGCCCTAAAGTAGAGGAAGAAAAGGTTCTCAAGGAAGAGGAAACTGAAGCAACAATTCTTCGAGATAAACTTTTGTCAAAGGCTGAGGCAGAACAGGATGAAGATAAGCAGGTTCTTCTAAGAAACCTTGGTTGGATGTCTGAATTCCATAGCAGAGAAGCTAAACCAATTTGGTGGCGTTTGTTTGATAGGATGGGGCTTTCTGAGCTTGAACTCTATGACGATATGGATTGTTTAGCTGGATTAACGAGAACAGATAGACCTCCATTTAAGTCATCAAACAGGGTTCAAAAAGCATCCTTCGAATATAGGTTTGACCTCGACCAGCCATTTAAAGGACATAACAAAACATTTTATGTGGTTGGAGAAGAGAACAAAAAGGTCGATACGGATTTAATGGATACTGAAAATGGCATTGCGATTTTCAAAGACCGTGAAGAGCTCCCCGATAGATTAACTGTTATTCCTGATGAATATGTTCATCCTCGTGACATTCCTGTTCGCCTGAGGGAAGTGATTGAAGAAATTGCCAATAATGATTTCACCCCATCAGCAATAACGGACTTCTTATTGAGAAGGCCTCCTCGTTTTGTCACAGGTGAACGAAATCCAATCGTTCCAGCTGATCTAAATGCCAATGACTTCTTGTCTCAAGTAATTGATGCTGTAGTGAACCTAGATAGTAGTTGTTTAAGCATTCAGGGGCCTCCTGGAGCAGGCAAAACATATACGGCTAAGCACATTATCGCTGAGCTTTTAAAGAATGGTCACAGTGTTGGTATTTCATCTAATAGCCATAAAGCCATTATGAATTTGATGAAAGGTGTTAGCTCTTACACAAGTGAACAGGGAATTACGTCTACCTTACTTAAGGTTGGGGGAAACCTAAAAGATCCTGAAATTAAAGATTATTCAATGGTCCCCATTCAATCGAAGGAATGTGAAAAGTACTTTGGACAACCCGCAGTTTGCTTCGGTGGAACTGCTTGGGCTTTTTCAAATAATGTATTCGTCACGACAGAAGATGAAGATAAGCCAATTGATTATCTCTTTATCGATGAAGCTGGGCAGGTTTCTTTAGCTAATTTGATAGCAATGAGTCATTGCTGTGAGAATATTGTTTTAATGGGTGACCAAATGCAATTGGGACAACCCTTGCAAGGGAGCCACCCTGAAGACAGTGGGCTTTCTGTTTTGGATTATCTTCTACAGGAACACCAAACGATACCAGAAAACTTAGGTGTTTTCCTGCCTAAGACATATCGAATGAATCCTGTGATTGGTAATTTTATATCTGAGCACATTTATGAAAGCAGGTTGACCTCAGCGTCAGTTGCAGAGCAGTATCAGCTTAATTTCCCAAGTGATGTGGGGGTTCCTGCATCTGGAATATGTTTTAAGGCTGTTCAGCACGAAGGAAATACACAAGGCAGTGAAGAAGAAGTTGAAGCTGTTCTTCATATTGTCGAAAAACTGAAAACTGCGACCCTTTGGGCAAATGGAGGTCATTCGGGACAACAAGTTTCCTTGGATGATATCTTGTTTGTTGCTCCATATAATTATCAAGTGAACTTATTGCGTTCTGCTTTGGGTGATGAAGCAAAAATAGGCAGCGTGGACAAATTCCAAGGTCAAGAAGCCCCCATTGTGATTGTCTGTATGTGTGCTTCTAAAGCTGATGAAAGCCCAAGAGGATTAGACTTCTTATTTTCTAAGAATAGACTGAATGTTGCACTTTCTAGAGCACAGGCATTGGCTATTGTTGTTGGCTCCCCTGAACTGGCGTTTACACAAGCAAACAGCATTGAACAGATGAAACTAGTAAACTTCTTCTCAGCGATTGCCCAAGAACAGCCAATATTGGAGGCTGCTGAATGAATGACTATGAAGGAATGGCAAAAGCATTAGAAGAAACGGGACAATATAAAGTTCTTCGCAAGCTAACACCTAAGCAGTTTATAAATCCATATGATGGCACGGAGACTAGGAATGGTCTGTTTGTTGATGTTGAAACAACTGGCCTAGACTATCTAAAAGATGAAATCATTGAAATCGCTATGGTGCCTTTCACCTATTCTGTTGATGGTCGTATCTTTGAAGTAAAAGAGGCGTTTCAAGGTTTGAGAGAACCGTCTGAGCCAATCTCTGAAGAGATTACGGCTATCACAGGCATTACAAATGATATGCTTAAAGGTCAGAGTATAGATGTCGATGAGGTGAATGCATTTGCTTCTACAGTTAATTTGGTAATTGCTCACAATGCTTCATTTGACCGCAAGTTTCTTGAAAATTTTGCAGGTGTTTTTGAAACGAAGGCTTGGGGGTGTTCGGTTAAAGAAGTGCCTTGGACTGAAGAAGGCTATGATGGAGCCAAATTAGGATATCTTGCCAACTCTATGGGGTTCTTTTTTGATGCACACAGGGCAACAGATGATTGTTTGGCATCTATTGAAATCCTGTCTAAAAAACTACCTGCTACAGGATGCCTGGCTTTCTTCAAATTACTAGAAAATGCCCGTAAAACCACTTATCGAATTTGGGCTGAGAATGCTCCTTTTGACTTCAAAGATATATTGAAAGGTCGAGGTTATAGATGGAACCCTGGAAATGATGGTCGACCAAAAGCTTGGTATATTGATGTTTTAGAAGATGAATTGGATGCTGAAGAGAATTATCTAAAGGAAGAAATTTATCAGCGAGATGTTGATGTTTTTTCAACCAAGATTACGGCTTACGATAGATATTCTGTACGCGTGTAATTGGAGTATTAAATGAATGTAGTTGAACTTAATCAGTGGTATGCACAGCCTATACACTGTCCGTTTTGTGGAAAAGCGTCTCACTCACGAGATTTTCCAGGTTGTAAACACCTTTTATATGTCATCTTTGATGGGAACTTCCAATATAGAAGTAATTACTTTAATCAAGTGATCGGTTTGTCTGGTGATGAAGATGATTTTGATGCTGAGCTAAATACTGATGAAATTCAAAAATTTGGGGAGCCTGAGGACATTGGAGCAAAGCATTCTTCAAGCTTTTCTAATTTAACGGAATTCCAAGTCGATAACGTGTCGGATACAGCTCATTTCGGATTTTCAAGCTTTGAAACCGAACTCTGTGGCTGGGGGCTGGAACATGTATCCCCTTATATGGATGACAGTGATGAGAAGGTGAATTAAATGTCGGATCAATATTGTGATGTAAAAGCTGGCTTATTGAGCGAAGCTTTGAAAAATACAAACTATAAGCGAAGAAAGAAGCCTTTGTATGTCGATTTAGAGTTTTATCGTGGTTCCAGCCAATTATCAGTTTCTGAATCAAAATTTAGTAAGTTTGACCATTTGATTGAAGCAATAGGAAAGGAAACATGGCGATGTCAGGTCGATGGAGTAAAATTGGCAAAAATCGTCACCACATGGCCTCTAGATACTGTCATTCGCCTGACATATATGGCAGTGGGTCTTCAGGTTTCTAATGGAAAGTCCAAGGTCATGGTTCCTTCAACTGGGTTGAATGGTGTCAAACCCATCAAAAGAGAAGTTTTAAAGCCTGACCCTAACCATAAGGGAATGCCAGAAGGAATTGATGAACCTTTGAGGCACAAAACCGATCAACGGCAAACGTGGTTATTCAGTGCTAGAATTCCTATGCCAGAAGATAAATAGGAATGTGACCTTATTTGTCATATTTCGATGCTACACAGTTACTAAAATATTAGCTGTGAGTTGTTGAAATGGTAGCATCAATCGAACTTCAAAATTATTCATACAAAGTAGCTCTAAATACGTTGTCATTTCTGAGTGTTTCAGACCGCATGGATCGAAGATTAATGATTTTACATCATGCCATCGAAGATGCACTTCATGGTGATTTATCCGAGGATGATATTGCAGGTTTCATGTTTATGGCACTTTCCGTTGCTAATAGGAAATCATGCACTACGGTTGTTAAGTATGCGGCAAATGTTTGTTTGGCGGCACTTTCTCATAACGCACCACTTACAATTTTCATGAGTGATATTTTGTTTTCTACTCTTTCCAAGAATTGCGAGATTGATGAAACATGTGCGGATTTGATGGAAATATGGAATACTGACCTTAAATCTATCCCCTCTAAAATACCTTTATCAGTGATAATGATGAAAGGTCATGCATAGTATTATCCCAGCAGATTTAATATTGTTGTAGGGTTAGTGCATAAAAACCATGTTGCGACATCATAATATTTTTGAGTGACCTATTTTGTCACCTTCCAGTGTTAAACCTAAAAACAGGAAACACAGGAGAGGCAAATGAACAGGGCATTGATTTTCTTATTTACATTTTTTGTTGTGCTTCAATCGTTGAAAGCAATGTCGCAGTCACGTTTGCTTGAGACAACAGAGCAGTATCGCCAACGGCTTAGTTCTGAGCGGTATGATGACCATCAGAGAAATCTTCAAGCAAATAGCTTCTATGTACCTTTCGGTTCCCAAAGAGAATATTTGGGTAGAGAAACTCCTTCTGGGGTCGAGACACCTGGAAGAGTTAGGCAGCATCGATTTGATTATGAAATTCCTGGATATGATTCAGTCTATGGGACTGTTAATGGGCAATAGATGAGATTATGACTGCACAGTTTTCAAATACAATAATTTATGATGGTGAGTTCTATGACCTAATAGGCATTGAAGGTCCTGAGTTATTTCACCCAAGTGAATATGGGATGATACCTGAAATGCTACATACAGCTTGTTATGCTGGGTTCTATTGTACCTTCGAATTGACTGAAGACGCATTAAAACTTCGGGGTTTAACTCTAAGAGACAAAAATAGCAATTATGTAAAAATTGGTGATGTTGAGCCAATGAAAGATGAATATCAGGCTAGTTATGAAAACCTTGATGTCACCATTCCTTTTTCTGGTCAAATCAGATTAGCAAAAGATTTTATTGATGAACTTTATGTTCATATGGGCTTCCAAGCTCCTTCTTCTTATCAAACTGTATTCGACGTGAATATTGAAAATGGTCGCATTCACGATGTAATCGACCGTTCTAAGGAAATGGAGGAATTGAGAAAGGGTCCACCAGAAATAAAAAGAACATCAAGTATCGCTAATTTTGTTAGGCGAGCATTTAGCTTAAAGATGGAGAAAGAATAATGAATCGAGATGACATTGTGGAAACATCAGATGATTTTGAAATCCTGTTTTCTGATGAAGATGGTAATCCGATAACAATCCGTGAAATGGCAAAAACTTTGCCTCTCGACTACTCTTCTTCCAGGGATGGTTTGCCCACGCTAAGTGAGCGTGTGGAGATTGACGGTTTAGATAATTTTTATGATTTCTTTCAAGTTATGTATGTCCGTGAGGATATGACCTCTAGTGCGGGCTTTCCAAATGAAGTTGGATGGTACTGGCTTACTTATTATGAGCCTGCAGGCTGCGGGTTTGGTTATATTGGGCCATTTGCAGAAGAGTCTGAAGCTTTGGATGATGCTTGCTCAAAATCTTTGCCAATAAATGACCAAAGACGGTCTGAAAATCCATCAGGTTTTATTGGGAATGATGATGAAATTGCGTTTTCAATTCCAACTTTTTGGAAATCAGAAAGACAATAAAAATGACAGATGCTTATTCCTCATCAGATAAATATGAAAGCATTGTTGTAGGGCAATCAATTGGTGACAAGATTGGGGGGCCTTCCAGCTTAGCTAATATCCTTTTAGACAGTGTCTATGAACATCAAGGATTTGATGCTTATGATGTAGTTAATCGCTATGTCAGTTGGTGGGATAAAAAGGGTTTTGATACAGGGCCAGTTGCTGAGGGTGTTTTTTGCAAAATTTCTGAAGGAACTCCTGTAACGCAGGCTGTTTTTGAAATTGATGAAAGCTTAAAGGGTATGACAGCTGGCTGCGGCCCACTCCATAGAAGTGTGGTTCTTGCAGGCGTTTCATTTCTCGATATTGACCAACTTGAGAAAGCTGCCTATCAGGAAGCAAAGCTTACTCATCTAAGTGACATTGCAGCTTATTCTGCTGTAGCTTCAGTTCGTATCGCTCGTTTACTGGCTACAGGAGTTAAATGGGAAAATGTAATTGAAAATTGCATCACTGATTTGCCTGAAGATGTTGTGCAATCCATTGTGAATTGGCATAGACCACCTGCTGATAAATCAGCATTTTCTCTGTCAGTTTTACATAGTGCTCTGCATTTTGTCGGAACATCTGAAAGTTTCGATGAAGCATTAGAGCGTTCTATAGCTTTTGCAGGTTCCGCTAATTATTCACCTGTTCTTAGTGGTGCATTTGCGGGTGCATTATGGGGCGGTTTGAAACCTGACAAAGTTAGAACCGTAGGGAATTCCAAAATTCATAATGAATATAAAGGAAGCACAAAAACTAGTCCGTGGCTTATTGGGGCAATAACAGGTGATGTTGTAGGTTCAATCTATGAAGGTTATGGAACTAAACGCAAAGACTTTCCTTTGTTTGGTCACGGGTGCAGGTTCACTGACGATACTATATGTACAGTTGCCATAGCGGATTGTCTTATGAATGGTGGCGATGTAGCGGATTACTTACGAAAATACGTGAAGAAGTATCCTCATTCTGGATACGGTGGGATGTTCAAAAAGTGGGCGAACGACCCAAGTATGGGACCATATGATAGCTGGGGGAATGGTTCAGCTATGAGGGTTAGCCCAGTTCCATATTTTGCGAAAGATTTTGATGATGTCTTGTATTTGGCTGAATATGTTAGTTCTGCGACACACAATCACCCTGAGGGTATTAAAGGGGCTCAAGCGGTTGCTGTTGCTATTTGGATGGCCTTGCACGATGCTAAGTCTGAAGATATTCGTTCTGAAATAAGTTCACGGTTCCAATATGACCTTTCTAAAACTGTAGATGAAATTAGACCAGATTATAGGTTTGATGTCTCTTGTGCTGGTAGTGTCCCACAAGCAATTATTTGTGCATTGGAAGCAACTGACTTTGAGGATGCAATACGAAATGCCATCTCAATTGGTGGGGATAGCGATACAATAGCATGTATTGCAGGAAGCATTGCAGAAGCATTATTCGGTGTGCCTGACGATATTGCATTTATCACTATGGAATATCTAAACGACGAAATTAAATGTGTTTTGTCGCAATATGTAGATGTCTGCAAGCAACTAAATAAGTCAAAAAGTAAATTATCAGAGGAAATTTCAGGAGGTGAACAGCGTTCAGTTGCTGCTCTTGTTGGCTTGGCAATTGGAGATGCACTGGGTGCTCCAATTCAATTTATGAGACGGGATACATATCAACATGTTTCAGGATATACAGCTGGCGGGACATATAGTTTAGAGCCAGGGTTTTGGACAGATGATACATCTATGGCTTTATGTTTGGCTGAAACGCTTATTGAGAAAAATGGATATGATGCTTTTTCGTTTGGAGAAAAGTTAATTCGTTGGGTTGATGATGGATATAACTCCTCATTACCAAGGTGTTTTGATATTGGGGATACAACGCTTCGAGCAATTTCAAATTATAACCGCACCAAAAATCTTGATTGCGGGATTACAGGGAAATGGGCTGGGGGAAATGGAAGTATTATGCGTTTATCTCCAGTTTCAATTTTTGGACAAAATAATGCTGATATGGCTGACATCATTTCGGTTGAACAAGGGCAATTTACCCATAACCATTTTGTTCCAAATTTTGCCTGCAGGATGTTGAATGCAATTATTATCGAAGGGATAAAAACTGGCAATAAGCAGAAAGCTCTGCAAGCTGTTGACGTGGAGGGGTGTCCTGAAGAGCTTTTTCATCTCATCAATGGGGACTATAAGAATAAGAGCAGAGATGAAATCAAATCAGATGGATATGTCGTTTCAACATTAGAAGCGGCAATGTGGGCGGTTTGGCAGACCGAGAATTTCAAAGATGCTTTGTTACTTGCTGTGAATCTAGGTGATGATGCTGATACGGTTGGTGCTGTTACTGGACAAATAGCAGGTGCTATTTATGGAATGGACGGTATCCCAAGTTCTTGGGTCTCTGAATTGCACAATAGCCGGAGAATATTAGAACTGGCAAACCAACTATATTCAAAAAGATATCAAGCTGATTGATTTTAGTAGCTTTAACTGTATAACTTTTTAACCAATAGACCTGCAAATATTATCAAGTTTGGTTAAAAATAGTAACAGATGCCATTAGATACAAGTTTCCTTCATTTTGCTGCTGAACGAAAAATCAACATAAGTGAGTTAGGGCAGCATACATCTTTGACAAGAAATACATTGAGAAGTCTGCATCAAGGTAAAGGAAACTTGATAAGTTTGGTTCGAGTTCTTGACGTAATGGGGTTGGAAATTGTTGGGCGAGGTTTACCTGCTGGTAATAACATTGGCCAACGCATTGAACATTTAAGAAAACGGAAGCAACTAAGCAAAAGTGAACTAGCACGTTCTGTTGATGTGGCAAGGCAGACAATTATTAGACTTGAAAGTCAATCGACTGGTCGGGTCGACACATTATCCAGGGTATTTGATGTGCTTGGTGTAAAGGCAAAGATTGAACCAAAGGATAAAAAGAAACGATTTACTGAAAACGCTGCCAACACATCCACATCTGATGAGTGGTATACACCACCACATGTCTTGGATGTTTTATATTCTGTTTATAGTGTCTTTGACCTAGACCCGTGTTCACCAACAAGGGACGAGGGTAAAGCACCTGTTAAAGCCAAGAAATATTTCACCCAGAAGAATGATGGTCTGTCTTTACCATGGTGCGGTGTTGTCTTTATGAATCCTCCTTATTCAGATGTTGCCTCCTGGACGAAAAAAGCTGCTGATAGTGTTGAGAGGGGGGATGCTAAAACAGTGGTCGGCTTGGTGCCAGCTCGCACAGATACGAAATGGTGGAACAATAATTGTGCAGGCAAAGCAGATATTCTGTTTTTGCACGGTCGTTTAAAATTTGGTTCTCAGACTAATTCTGCCCCATTCCCATCAGCACTTATTTTCTGGAATGCAGATTTGGTTCAGATCCAAGAAACCCAGAAGGCAATTCCATCATTTCATATGCCTAAAATGGCAATTTCAGCTGAATAGTGGACAAGAGGGTAGAAACACAGGGTGTTCCATAATAAACACACGTTTATAGTGGAACACTTTGTTCCTAACTGTATGAAAATGATGCAATTCTCGAGTTGACCTATGTTTTTGAAGCGTTAATCTTTCTAGTAATTTTTTTAAGGGGGATATAATGGCTAAAGAAAAGAAAAAGAAATCAAGGGGCAAAAAATTCAAAGCACTCAAAGGGGCAAGTAAGATTACTGTTGAGGAACAGCTAGAAGAGAGCCTATCTGAATATGAAACTTCTTTGGAACCAATCGAGCTTAGAGATACAAATACAATTTTTCTTTTACCTGATGTCTCATCATATGGTTACAGCAAAACAAACGTGATTCTTGCTTATATGCTTTTTCCAAGAAAGGACGAGGACAAGGCTGAGAGAGAAGCATTTTTGCGGTCATTTGAACGTAAAGCATTATGCGAAAACCTGCTTGCTGATGAATGGTCTGACCATCTAGGTCATAACATTAAAAATAAATGGCCAATGAAACTGAACCGCGAAGATATCGAGCTGTTAGCGTTTGACCAAAGACCTGAAGATGTTCAGGTAATGAGCAAAAATGAAACTTATTTCAGGTATGGTTATTTAGCAGCACGGTCTTTGGAGTTTATGTACTGTTTGTTGGAAGCCAAGAATGATGATGAGTATAGGTATGAAGGGCGAATAAGCCCTGGACTGCTGCCGTATTATTTGCCATTAGAAATTTACAACCCTTTGTATGAGATGGAAAAAGAGATAACAAAAACCAATAAGCAAAAGAATAAAGGGCTTTTACATGCTAAAAAGAAAAAGGCTGCTGAAAATGCCGAGCGGAAAAAGGGTCGCAAACTCAGTGAGAATGAACTCTCAAAGGTTTTAGGAAATGTCACGCTTAGCAAAGACGAAAAACTGGATGAAGAAGAGGTGTCGCCTCTTAGGAAGGTTTTGACAAATACTCCTCCTAGAACAGTTAAGGCGTTCAGGCAATTGCGGGGGAAATATCAGAATGTTGCTCACTTATGGGCAGCTTATTTCGACCGAAATGGAAAACCTATATTTGATGTATACGGTAACCGAAAAGGTAAAAAAGTTTCAGGGAAAGATTTATTTAAGTTCTTGGCAAGAGCTGAAGAGATCCGAAAAATGTCTGAAGAAAGAGGTGCTTTTGATGCAATGCATCAATCGGAGGTTCCCGCAAGTCCATATAAAATAGTGCCTTTAGCAGATGTTCATCAATTAAATGATGAAAGCTTCAAGAAACACCTGAGCGGTGACTGTGAAGATAAAGTCATATCAGCTTTGCTTGACGATAATTTTCAATCCGACCCTGAATTTTGGCAGTTAAGCAAACTTTGGAACGGTTCTCGACCTCTGGAAAAACCTGAAATGCTGAAAAAGATAAAACCAGAAAGTGAGGTAGCTGAAGAGACACGGATTGAAGATAGCTACTCAAAACAAATTCGGTTGAATGTGCATTTCGAAACCAAGTTTTCAAACAAGCAACGTAAACACCTAGAAAAAGCCCGTGAAGAATACATAAAGGCCAATGAATCATACCCGGAAGATGTAAGAAGTTTTTTAAATCAAAAGGTTGAGAAGTGGTCGGAAAGAAAATCACAATCTGCCCCTGAAGATTAATAGCCAATTCTGAGACCATTAGCTCCTGTCATAAATTTTATAAAAGGAGCTAATATGGATTTTAGAGTAAAAGTGAAACGCATTGAAAATGGTGTTCTCGTTGATGGTGACGAGGATGTCCGTATGTATGAATCACTGCTGAGTGATTACGAAACAGTTCCCAAAGCCGACATTGTTGAACTTAAAAGTATATACGGGATGATTTTTGATCACCTGTCGAAAGCCAATGTACAAGTTGATTGTTTGTTTTATCAGTTGCTGTGCCATTCAATTGCTGAGCTGATTGCGAGCTATGGTGCGTTGGATGAGGCACGAAAATTGAAGTCTGATGAATATGTTCTGATCCAATGGAAGGACAATCAGTTCAGTACTGAGATGGTTTGTAAGAATGAGAGAAAATTACTCAGAGTGAATTAAAAATGATTTCTGGATTATTTTTCAAAGATTAAACCCGTAGTGAAAGCTGCGGGTTTTTCTTCGTCTCAATTTCATTTTAAAACGCTCCAGAAATGGGCTGCACAATAATAGCTATTTTTTCACTGATTATGCAATTAAGTTATTGATATATAATGTTTTTGCAAAACTGATCACAGTGTCCGGGTGCAGGTTTTTCGTTTGGTCGAGTATAACTGAACTCATCGAAAACAAAGATGGAGTTTGACACTATGACTAAATTATTTAAGGCCATTGCAACCA
The DNA here is from genome assembly GCF_900093605.1 of Candidatus Terasakiella magnetica. Classification (NCBI taxonomy): domain Bacteria; kingdom Pseudomonadati; phylum Pseudomonadota; class Alphaproteobacteria; order Rhodospirillales; family Terasakiellaceae; genus Terasakiella; species Terasakiella magnetica. The sequence continues at coordinate 32,450 of NZ_FLYE01000006.1, read as the reverse complement.
GCGGAAACAACGGAGGCACACACTTTTCAAAGAAATCCCTGGAAGAGGTGAAACAGCTCAAAGGCAAGTTGCCTCGTAACTGTGAAACAGCAGGTGATGCTCTTCATAATACATTCAGCCTGGTCAGTTCTCGTACTTCAGTGTTCTTCGAGAACCAAGATGAGTTCTTTGAATGTCTTGTGGCTGTTTTGGAAGCCTGTGACCTTTATGAAACTGTAATGGCTAAAGCTGAACAGTTCACGGTCAAGGTTGAAGCTGGATATCAAGCTGCACCATTGCAGTACGATTTCACTTTCTCATTCTTCGATGAAGACAATGAGGATGAGGCTGTTGAAGTGTTGCCAGTGGTGAGCTTCAAGGAAGGTTCAAACCAATTCAAGAAAGGAGTGCGTATCGAAGAAGCAGCTTAACCAGACTGTTTCAAACAGGGATGGACATTTTTTTTAAATGCCCCAGTCCATTCCTGCTTTATGGGGCTATGTGCATAGAAAAGGAGATTAAATATGCAATATTTGACTTTTGCGTTAAATAATAAAGATACTGGTGGAACTGCTATGATTGCAGTCCCTACAGTCCAGATTGCTAACCTAAGTGCGTCTGAAGAACTTTTACCCGCGTTTTTGAATGCTGAACGCCTAGCTGACCATATTGTATCAGCTTTGTTTTCAGCTCAGTTTATGCCAGCTGAAGCGGTAGCGAATACTTTGAAAGTATGTTGCATCAAGCTGCTGGAAAGTAAAAGACTTCTTGTTCCTGCTGTAGATAAAGCGGATGAGAACTTTATCGCTGTTGAGCTAAATCGTGTTGGTGATAATTGGAAAGCTGTATGTAAAAGTGTTCCATTAGATTTGTACGTCAGTGCTCCAGGCCAAAAGCTGATTTCTGATGTTCCAAATGGCTACCTTCAAGTTAATCTGACTTTTGATGGTCGAGGTTTCCCTGAGTTTGAAGCTACTGTGGACAGTGATGTCTTCTTTAGTAAAAAATCTAATGATAAGGCATCTGACCGTTTGGGTAACTTGTCAAAAGAGCAGTTGAAAGCTGAAATTCTACGATTGTGGGAATTGAACTGTAACAACAGTGATAAGGAGCAGGCTAATCGTTTGCTTATGTGCGTTCTTGCTTTAGTTGAAAGCAGTAAGGTCACTCAAAAGGCGGCAAAAAACCCCTGGACTAAGAGACTGGTTATTGACCTAAATACTGACCTCGGTAAGAGGGATGGTGTTAAGGTAAGTGTTCTGGATAGAGTGCCTGCATACCTTACGGAAGCTGCATAAGGATCTGGAAAATGTCCCTGTCTGACATACCGTAGAGAAGCTGATAGTTAATTCTGTCGGCTTCTTTTTTGTCTGGTTGGTTCTGATTTAGAGATTATCTGACTCTGACAAGCTCATCCCATTTTGTTGTGTAGCTGGGAGATTTATGGTTTTGGGTCATATACCAGGATCTGGATTTCTTTAACTGCCCCAAGGCAATTGTTCCAGACCCAAAGCGAGCATTAATCTTGTCTAGGGATTTCATTAACTGGTCATCAACAGCTTGATTTATATCAAATAGGGTTTTAGGTGCTGAGTCTGATTTCATTAAATCAAGAAGGATAATGCCAGCTTTCTTATATTGAAGACCATCTTTGAAAATTCTTCTCAAGCCAGATAAGCAGGCTTGTAATATCTCTCGGGTGTCATTGGTGTATGTGGTGAGGCCAACTGTAATGGAGTTGGTATATTGCTCAAGGTCTTCACGAAATGGGTTTGTTCGAACAAAGACGGAAACCTGATTAGTAACAAGGTCTGATGTTCTGATCTTTTCAGCAGCTCTGGAAGCAAAAGATTTGATGGCTTCTTCAAGGTCATCTAAGGAATCAAGCATCTTCCCAAAAGAGCGTGTAACAGCGGTTGTTTGCTTGTCAGGTGCGTGATGTTCTAATTCCACACAACTGATGCCACGAAGCTCGTGAACAGTCTTTAAACCTACAACACCCATCTTCTTTCGTATCCAGTCATCTTCAGAATGAGCCAAATCAAATGCGGTATGCACATTGTTTGCAATAAGCCACTTGGAATAACGTCTGCCTATGCCCCAGACATCTCCCACTTCAGTTTTTTGAAGAGCTAATGGTATCCAGTCAGGGTGGTTGGTTAAATCAAGTACACCATTGGCTTTAGTCGATTTTTTGGCAAGTCTGTTAGCTATTTTTGCTAATGTCTTTGTTGGTGCAATTCCAAGAGCAACAGGGATACCAGTATATTGTTTGACCGTATGTCGTATTTCCTGAGCATATGTAGTGAGGTCAAGATGCTCAAAGCCTGTTAGGTCCAGGAAACATTCATCGATTGAATAAACTTCAATGTTTGGCGAGAATGTAGATAGGACAGACGCCACCCGATTAGACATATCACCATATAGAGCATAGTTTGATGAACGAACCTCCAGCCCTAGTTTTTGGATCTGGGGTTTGATTTTGAAATAGGCTTCGCCCATTCCAATTCCCAATGCTTTTGCTTCATTGCTCCTGGCAATAACACAACCATCATTGTTAGAAAGCACAACTACGGGCTTACCTTCGAGATGAGGTTCAAAAACTCGTTCACAAGAAGCATAGAAGTTATTGCAGTCAACTATAGCGAAGATAGTCATTTCTCAAGGTCTCGCATACAGTTCTTAACAACACCCCAAATTTGAGATTGTTCTTCAAGTTCTAAAATTGGGTAATCAGGGTTTTCTGGTTTTAATAACCATTTATCGCCTTTTTTGATGAGCCGTTTCATTGTCAGGTCACCGTGGATGGAAGCTATGACAATTGAATTATGCTTTGGGGTGATGCTTTTATCAACAATCAGCAAATCACCATCGAATATCCCAGCACCAATCATTGAATCACCTTCTGCTCGTACAAAAAAAGTACTGGCTGGGTGTTCTATGAAATCATTTAAATCCAAAGTTTTTTCTGTGAAGTCCTCTGCGGGGCTTGGGAAACCAGCACTTACAGCAAACAGAAAAATGGGCAGTGGGCATTGTGATGTGATGTCAGGTTTATATATCTCCATAAAGGAACATATGAAGAACATAGGTTGATATGTCAATGTGAAATGAAACATCAAATGAGGCTTTTGTAGCCAATTTAGACCTATGCTTTATCCTTAGAAAATACAAAACATACCTTCTATGGGCTTTAAAATAGCTTGTATTGTTTGACTTTGTGGTCAATTTCGGTGAAATAGCAAAATCGTTTATGAATTTTCAAATAGGAATGAAATTATGAATAAAACTGAACTGGTGAATGCTGTTGCTGAATCTGGCCTAACTAAAGCTGATGCTACAAAAGCTGTAGAAGGTGTTTTTGAGGCTATTACATATGCTATGAAATCTGGTGATGATGTTCGCCTTGTAGGTTTTGGTACATTCTCAGTGGCAGATCGTAAAGCTTCTACAGGTCGTAACCCACGCACAGGTGAAGAGATCCAAATCCCTGCTTCAAAACAACCTAAGTTTAAAGCGGGTAAAGGTTTGAAAGATGCTGTAAACGCATAAGCCCTCGATATCGTTTACATAAAATAACACCCACCGTTTTACCATGGTGGGTGTTTTTCTTTGTCAGGAAGCAAGCTGTTTCAAAGGATATACCTGGTCTAGCCACAAACTTAAACGTGGATTGATATAAGTTCGCTTCCCTTGATAAATATAATATTCTTCAGGGATATCTTTATTGTCCAAAAGCTTTTCAATGGCAGCCCTGCTGAAGTCAGAACAACCTTTTGCAAATTGAGTCAGGCTGACAATCTCAAAATGAGGTAAAGCCTTAAAGTATTCTGTAAGGAATTTGAAAACCTCCTCTTCAAAATCTTGAGCATCATAATCAAGATCTGAAAGAGATTGATGTTCAAATAGGTCTTCTGTGACAAAGTCAGCCCAACCTTGTGCAGTATCGCCATATTTTTCGTTGAGATGAACTTTGCCTGAAAATTCATACAAAATGTTGTCTGCGTGTTTCTTAATTTGGGTTTGAGTGTCTGTATTCATAATAAAATCTCCTAAAATAATTAATTAAAAACAATTTGTTGATTGTATAGGTTCTTAAATGAACCATTTGCAATATTTCTTCTGACCTCCAATCCAGCCGTCTTCCCTTGAGGCAAAGCCATAGCTTTCTGTGTCAGTGATGACACCAAATAACTTCTGCTGTTTCTTGAACGTTGGGCTGTTGAAAATAATTTCCTGGTCTTCCCTGTAGACATAGCCAAGGTGGTTATTATCAATGGCGTTGAAGACCTTAAGGGCTTTACTGTCGTGTGGATTATCAGGTTCTGGAACAAGATAAATATGCGTACCCAAACTGATTTCGGTTGGGATTACGTGAGTTCCTGCAATTTTCAATTCGTTTGAAAGTCTTATTCCTGCTGTTTGTTGCTCAAGGTATTTGCCAAGGTACTTTTCAAAGAACTTGTTTTGAGCTGAATCTTTAAAGACCTTGGTTACGATATCTTTGAAATCGTAAGCTGTGCAGGTTCGGTCATAATTATAATAATTTGTTTCAAATTCACGTTGAACGTAATGTTTAGAACAGTCTTTTAATCTGTTTTTGACTGTCGGTTTTGATATTTTTAGATCTTCAGAAATCTCCTTCACTGTTAAACATAACATCTTTTATACTCCTCTTAATCATCTCCTTATGATTGTTAATAATCTGAATATATTATCTTAAATTGCTTTTAAAGTCAAGTAAAAACTCAACTAAATCAAAGAGTTGTTAATCTATTGTGTTCTCGCTTTGTAAATAAACTTGGTGTTATTCTTCGTCAGTAATGCCAGCCATTGCCTTAACCATTTTGTTTAGCTGTGTTCTGACATTCTGGTCTGTTACTTGAGAAAAGGCACGAACTAACTCAAGGGTTTGCCGTCTGTGCAAGGTCAATTCTTCTTCAGGTACATCAGATTCAGAGTTATCAGTTTCGTATCCAGGGAAGGTTTGTTTTGTGGCCTCAGGCATTTCATCAAAGAAATAGGAAATTTGTACATCAAGGATGTTTGAAAGTAACCATAACTTGCTTGCAGAAACACGGTTGAAGCCTCGTTCATATTTCTGCACCTGTTGGAATGTCAATCCAATGCTTTCGCCCAGTTGACCTTGTGTCATTCCAACAAGGGTTCTACGAAGCTTAATACGTTGTCCGACGTGAACGTCAACAGGGTGGGGAGTGTCACTACCTCGGGTTCCTGGAAGCGGTTTATCTTTCTTAGCCAATTTGTGTCTCTTCAATTTATGATCTGATTTTTTTTCATTTAAGCGAATATGTTTTGGCTATGCAATCATTGTTTACATAAGCCGAGTGACAATGTTCAGATAAATTTCAATAGAACATTGTAAATAGTTTTTTGTGAATAAACTGAAAGCATAAAAAAAGACCCTTTCGGGTCTTTCTTTCAACGCGAGATATTTTGTCTTTTAATATCTTATAGATTTCTAAAATAACTCAAAAGATTAACTCTTTTAATACCTTATAGGTTTCTGAAATTGTTTTACTAAGCTATGCACTTAGTGAACTCGCGTTGTTGATTGTATATTCTCATAATTAGTCTCTGTTGTCAATAGGTAAAATGCAAAAAAGTTAATAAAATCAAAGGTGTATGATAATAATACATTGTAACGGCGTAGCCATCATTTACCTAATTCAGATTAAGTATGTTCCGGTAATTTCCGGAAAATAGATCCGGTAAAACTGTGTGTATGGTTGTTCTGGTAACCTGTATGTCGTTTACAGAAATGAAGTTTGCATCTTGAGTTTTGCATCTTCGCGTAATGCTGGGCTCATCGCCTATTGATTTGAGCTAAAGCTCAAATTTATGTTTGCCAACATTTAGGGCTAACGCCATTGCTCAATAAGAGCTAACTATTTGTTTGATTAGTGGCTAACGCCTTAGTCCTTTGAAATACAATCAGGCTTATCAGAAACCTACTATAGAGCATAGTTTTGTTGATTATAGGGTATTGGTATATGTAAGCCAGCTTTCCTACTGAGAAACGATTTATTTGGCTTTTGAAAATCCAAAGAATAAATCCCATTCTTGTTACGGTTAAAACCCACACGGTTTAACTTAATCCAACAAATGTGGATTTGCTGAAAGCAATTGCTTGGTTAACTTAAATATTAAGTTACTGAAAATATGGAATTGAGTGGATTGCCTACAAATATACATATGTCAGCAGAAATAATAGTATAGTTCTCAGTATAGGTTTTTATGATGTTCCGGTAAAAAATGAGATTATCTAAATAAAATAGATACTTAACTCTCTTTCAGAAATTGAGAAATGATATGTTTTCCAGATCAAATGATATGTTTTCCAGATTGAATCTTTGTGCTATATATTCATCATCAATTATAGCAGATTCAAGAGATTGTAAAAATGAATGATACTGTGGGAACGAATGAAGTCCCAAAACCTTTTAACAGATCTGCTGCAAAGAAAATACGTGGTGAACTTTGGAATGCTAAATCAAAACCTTCAGTGAAACATCAGATGCGTTTAATGCGAAAAGTTGTGGTTGAAGGCAATCTCACGAAAAGAAGCCTAAGGCTCTATGATACGATTTATTCAATCTTGATAGATCTCTATGAGCAAAACGGTGATGAAACTGCAAAGCTTGATAGCAATCTGATCCCAGTTCCCAAGGTGATGGAGCATTGCAATTTTGACAGGCTCGAAGAATTGGAGAGTTCTCTTGATGAGCTGGCTGAAGTTCAGGTTGAATATAAAATTCTGAACAAGCGAAAATATGAGGAGGTTCCTGGTCAACATCCGTTGATTGGAAATTGGGAACATCTAAGGGATACTAAGACTCTCAGAGTGGAAATCCCATCAACAATTGGCGATATTATTTTGTCCAATGGCTATTACGCATATCTATCGTTTAATGCCATTCCAAAGTTTAAGACGAAATACGCAATGTTGCTATATCCCAACCTTGTTTCTGACCTGACAGACTTCAAGGGCAAATCGACATATGACATTGATGTATTGAAGCAGCTAATAAATTGGCCTGTTTCGTCGTGGGGCCAGACGAATAATTTTAAGAAAAAGATCAAAGATGCGGTCAAAGATATTAGTAATAATAGCAATATCTATGTGGCTGAAAATGACATTGATTACGAGAAAACAGGAAACAAGACTGTTCGCGTGAAGTTTAAGGTAACGCAAAATCTAAAGAATAAGGATTTTCGAGAAAAGCGAATTGAAGGCAGGCAGTCATTTGCTAAAGACCCGATTAGCTTTCAGACAATGAAATACCTAAGTCGACTGTTAAGGATTAACCTTGATGGTGTCACTCTTCCACTTTTGAGGCGATTGTGGAAGCAAGCAAAGGATGAGTTCTATCTCAGCCCAAATGCTGCAAAACTGTTAGATAAAGATCCTGAAGCAGCCTGTATTCGCTTCTTTGAAGAGGAATTTGAAACATATTCGACAAAGAATACAGATTTTCCGTTTCTTTCACGATTATATAAGGAACTTGGAACTGAGGAGAATATCAGGGCTCAATTTAAAGACCCTAATTCCCTTCATGATATGACTGCTGAAGAATATGATAAATGGATGGAAGCGAATGGTTTTGAAGAACCAGAAGGGGATACAGGAATTCCAACTCAGGGGTAAAATTGAACGGTAAACATTCGTAAACAGCGAACTTTGAACAAATTCCGGTAGTGTTTACGAATAAAATTGTAAACAATATCTGAGATTGCACGTTTACAGTTTTAAGCCCAATTTGATGACAAATGTTCTGTCAGTGCTGATGTAAACGTTTTTTGCTGTAAACAGTTCCAAAGAGAAAACGTTTACGGTTTTTGTCAAAAGTGATGACAACACCTGAAGGCACAGGAATGTAAACGGTTTTGGGCTGTTTACATTTCTTAAAACATTACTGTAAACGACATGATGGTGTTTACGAAAAGATGTGGACCTTCATTTCTGTGCATCAATTAATTCAGGAACTGAAACACCTGTAGGGTAATCTGCAACGCAAAAGTTGGGTTCTGCACTAACTCCGTGCAAAGTGTTTCAATTTATTTTACCTGCAAAGCAATTTAAATTAGGTTTTGTCTCATATGGGTGAAGACCATAATTCAGTTTCATATATTATCAATATCAGTTCTCCATATTGGGGTTCTGAGTACGACGTAGTTTCTCGGCGGACTTGGGTGGTGATTTTTCATCACCCCTTTTTTTGCCCAATGGACAGGTAAATGGGCTTTCGGCTATCTTCCTATCAGATTACAAAAAAGGATGCCTGAGATGTTAAAATATGCCCTTGCAGCAATGCTTGTCTTGCCAACGTTTGCCATGGCAGAGCATCCCAAGTCATTTTCCAAGGCTAAGAAGCTGGCTGTTAAAATTCACAAAGGTATGGAAACCACATTTTATTGCGGGTGTGATTATGCTTACAAAGGCAAAAAGCTTATCCCTGTAGCTGAATCTTGTGGTTATGAACCCAGAAAGCCTGTCACTAAAAAAGGAAAGCCTAATTCCCGAGCAACCAGGATTGAATGGGAACACGTAATGCCTGCTTACTGGTTTGGGCATCAACGCCAGTGCTGGCAGGATGGAGGTCGTAAGGCCTGTAAAAAAGATCCTGAGTTTTCAAAGATGGAAGCAGACTTGCATAATCTGGTTCCCGCAATTGGGGAATTGAATGGTGACCGTTCAAATTATCGTTTCACAATGCTTGAAGGTGAACCACGTAAATACGGTAAGTGTGATTTTGAAGTGAACTTCAAGGCCAAGAAAGCTGAACCAGCTCCCGAGGTCAGAGGTGATATTGCACGTATCTATTTCTATATGGCAGAACAGTATGGTCTGAAGTTATCTAAGCAGCAGAAGAAATTGCTCAAGGCCTGGGATAAATCAGATCCTGTTTCTGCTTATGAGGTTGAGCGGAATAACCGTATTAAAGCAGTTCAGGGGAATGCAAACCCCTATATAAAGTAAAAGAAGTCGATAGTTTCCTACCGACTTCTTAATGTTATGCCATATGACATTGTCTTAGCCTTTAAGCAGCTTTCTGAGCATGTTTATAAGTTGGGCTTCTATAATCGAGCCTGACTTCAAAGGATGTGTTTGCAGGCTCTGTATCATCAATTTCAATAACACAGTTATGCGTAAAACGATTGACGTAGGCCTCTTTACCTAAACCCATAATCTGTACGTACAGTTTGGTCAGCAGAGTGAGAAATAAATGGTCATTGTGGTTTAATGGTCCATTTGAAGCTCTTAGAATTTGAAGCATTTTGGCTTCGAACTCATTTTGTTTACTGATGCCAAAACTCTTTTTAAACTTACGAACGTGTTTCTTTCTTTCATGGTAAGTGGGCTTTCCAACATCAATGAAATTGTTGATGATGTGGCGTACCCCTCTGTAAAGTAAGATGGTGTTAGGATTAAATTGCTGACTATCGTCCAAGCCTTCAACATCGTGAGAAGGGGAATATAGAGAGTAAGGCACAAATTGAACTTTAGCTGTTTTTCTACGACCAAGATTCAGAACCTCAAATATAGCAAAGTGGTCTTCAAACTTTTCAACTGCAATATCAAGCAAGTTTTGATGAGCAAGAAGGTTTAAGCAATCAGTAGCTAATTCAGTGTGGGTACGATGGTCTTTACCCTTTGTGCTTTTCAGCAGCATTTCGATAGCATTAGCTTCAGTATTGTATGGTAGGAGGCCCAAGGCCTTTTGTGCTTTAATTGTCTCAGTAACAGCTTCTAGTGGAACCCAGATGCGACGCATAGCTTGTTTTTTTGCATCAAATACATAGTAAGCAACTTGTTCTGTTTCTTTAGTCATTTGTTATCTCCTTAATAATTAATAATGAAGATATAATACTAAATGAGCCTCGATTTGTTCACCCGGACACTGTGATTTGTTTTGTATTATTCAAGTAAAACAATTACTTATGCCAAAAATGATTTGAAAAATATGTGTTATTGTGCAGAGGTTATTAGCTAAGGGAGGTAGTCTGTGAATTGTTTGAATTACATTAAAATTTTAAGTCAAGATTCTGCAGGGAAATTACAGATCATAAAAAAAGCCAGCTCAAATTAATGGCTGGCTTTTCATGGTATGTCAGAAGACATTGTTTGGAACCTTATGCTGCTTCAGCAAGCTTTTTTCGGATGAATGTATGACATTCTGGATTACCGTTTCTTTTGCTAATCTGAATAACTAGGTCATGTGTATCCTTGTTCAAGTAAGCCTGCTTTGCCTTGAATGTGTTTTCAAGATAAGCAACCGCAAATCTCTTGGCATCTTCAATCAGTTTGGAATTAGTTGTGATGTCAGGGGCGGTCAATAGATTCACCAACTTAGCTCTTAATTCAGCTTGATTAAAACCACCCAAGAGGCTTGCCAGGGATTTTTTTTGCTTATGGCTGAAGTGCTTTTCAGAAATACGAGCTGAGATAACAACTTTATCGCATTCAATAAATGTTGCTACAGTTTCAGTTGCTGGAGTAAATGTGTGTTTCATGGATATGTCCTTTCTATATCCTAAAGATTTAACAATGAGAATATAGTATTTGAATTGATCGAATTATTTCATCCGGACACTGTGATTGTTTATGTATTTTCTTTTTATAACAATGAGTTAAATGTTATATTTAGTTAAAAATACGGGTTTTTGTGCAAGCTGTTTCGCGTATTTTTTGTAATGTGAAAAAAACATTGGTTCGGAATTTAAAATTCCACTTCAATTAATTTTACCAATGAACAAAAAAGCCAGCTCAAGTGAATGGCTGGCTTTCATGGTATGTCGGCTATAGGCATAGCTTTCATCCTTATGCTGTTTTATATACTTCCAAATCAGAGGCTGTATATTTCGTGATGCTTAAGGGGTCAATGATGACTTCAAATTCATCTCGGATGTTGCTGAAAGCGATCACATCCTTTTTTGAAACCATAGCTTCCAAGATTACGGGTTCTTCATATTCAGATTGATTAAACCTTGATGCAAAAAACTTTGCGACTTGAGGGGCTAGTGTCCAAGACCAGCCAAGTTCAAAAAACAGATCCTGTCCTCGATAAATAGTGAAGGATTCCGGAAGCTGTGAGAAATGTTGACGGTCTGTTGTGTACATCATCAATTTTCGTTTCTTTTTTGCTTTCATCTTTTGTCGCTCAACAAATAAGCTGCGAAGTAGTTGGTCACGTCTTTTATTGTCTGTGCCAAGGTTTTCAGCTTCGATATAAAAGTATAGAAGTTTATGCCAATACACCTCATCAGGAAGCCTTACTGCTTTATCAAGATATTCATATGTCCAAAGGTTTTGAATGAAGATTGACTCCAATGGTTGAAGTAAATTTTGTACCGCCGCAACTTGCTCTTCATCATTGTAGTCATTGATTGCAGCTTTAATCGTAGGGATTAGGCCCGCAATTGTCTGGTAGCTTTCAGGCTCAAGCAAATCGCCTTTGGCGTTAGCAGCAATTAGTTGCTGGGTATTGATAATATATTCTTCCATTTGAATTCCTTTCGTTTTGGAAGTTATGGCAGGATTGCCGGAAAAAATATTAGTTATCGTCTGCGGAGAACGGGTTCACGTTCTAGGTCAGACAGCCACTTTTGAACGCTTTCAATCTTGTAAAAGATCTTGGAACCAAGCTTGATGCGTGGTGGGCCAATGCGTTCAGCGTGTTTTCTTTGAAGTGTTCGAACAGACAGCCCTAGAAGCTCTGAAAGCTGTTCCTGTGTAAGGAAGCCTTCAAGAAGGTTAGGGGTGTTGTTCAGGGCAGTATCCATATGCATCTCCTTTGCAATTAATGATGTAAACATTTTATAAAATGAAATTGGATTTGAACTCCCGGACACTGTGATTGGTTTCTATGTATTATATATAAACAATCACTTAGTCTTGAATTAGATTGAAAAGTATTGGTTATTGTGCAGTCGGTAATTACAGGGTATCGACTTTGACAACGCAGCTGTTTTCTAATAACTCAAGCACTACCAAGTCATATGCTTCATTCTCGTTAAGCTGCTTGTAAGCGTTATGCTCTTCCAAGAGTGGTAGAACTGCTGACAAAACTCTGTCGTCTTCTGGGGTCAGCTTTCTAGTGAAGAGGTCGTGGAGTTTTCTGACCAAGTCTTCTGAGCTTTGTTTATTTAGAAGGCTCGTTTGTCTCGCAATATGCAGAGTGGATAATGGTAGGGAAATCGCTACGTATTCCATTACTGTTTTGAACGGGTGGTTCACTACTACCAATGTGTGTTTCCTTGTTTTTGTAAGCATCATAATTTCCTTTCAGAATGCTTGTTTGAACTGTTAGGAAGGTACTGAATCTGCTTTGAATATTTCACCCGGATACTGTGATTTGTTTCTTAAAAAGCAATCAAAACAGCAACTTGTATGTGATATTGATTTAAAAATAGCTATTATTGTGCAGATAGTTTTTCGTGCTTTAACTCATTGGGTCCTGTAGTCTTAATAAACAGAACAACAGAATGAGTTTGATGATATGTCAAAGTTTGATGCCAACCAGATGATTGCTCACTTACAAGACAAATGGGGCGATAACACCTGTCAAATGTGTGGTTCTAAGAAATGGAATGTTTCTGATACCATTTATGAACTGAACGAATACCATGGCGGCAATGATGGACAGGTTCTTCCTGTAGTGCCAGTAGCGTGTGGTAATTGCGGAATCACGGTTTTTGTAAATGCGTTTGTGAGTGGTGTTCTCTGATCTGTAAGTGCCTAAATTTTAGAAACCCTATCATGAATTATTAGAACTGAAAGGAAGGTATTGTAAGGCAAAAAAAGAAGCCCACATCGAAATGTGTGCTTCTTAATAAGACCAGGATATAGGCATTGCCTGTCTCCGTATGGTGATTACGCAGCTTGTTTAGAGGGTCAATCAAACGTTGAGTATTGACCGAGGGTGTATCTGCGAGATTTTGATTTCGTTTCAATTTCCAAACTGAACTGGTCATTGAAAAAATCTGACAGGTCTGCCGTAAAATGAATATCGAGTTCTTTGCGTCTAGTCCAAGTGCTTCTTACTTTTCCGATTAAAAACAGGGCTTTCGCAAAAGCAATGTTGCGTGCGATATCATTCTTACCTGCAGCGATCAAATCCGCGACTTTGCCAAGTTCCAAAGAAACGAAATTTTTGATGCGTGTCTTTTCCCCGCTCTGCCAGCCTTTAAAGAACTCTTCATCTGAGATAGTGAAAGTTTGCGTAATTGTGTTTTTCTGAATAGTTTTGATTACAGCTTTTACAGTTAGTTCAGTAGTCATAATGTATTCCTTTCGGGTTGTTTGTTTGAACTGAAAGGAAGATACTAAACTTGGAATTTTTTTCTCACCCGGACACTGTGTTTTGTTTTGTAAATATGCATTTATAACAATAACTTAGTTGGTTTTTCAGTAAAATAGTTATTATTGTGCAAGCGGTTTTTAGGGCAAAAGAAAAGGGCAGGAAAAATCCCGCCCTCTGAATCTAAAACTATCTGCTTTAATTTAAGCTATCTTGCTGCCAACAATATTGACTGCTTCTCTAAGTGGTTCATCGAATAGATGGGAATAACGCTGTGTTGTTTGTTGCTGGGTATGCCCCAGCAATGCACCGATTGAAAGTAAACCTTGTCCTGATGATGCTCACCCAATTTAGGGCTATATAAACCAAAGTTATAAAACCCCGCATTACCTTTGGGGTTGATTGTGAACTCTGCATAAACCCAGCAAGTTAGTCGTATCGAAATGCACAAAAGCGAAGGATACGAAATGCCTGAGACCCAAGCCTCTTCACAGCACAATAAATCACCCATCATATGGGACTTACCTCTACGACTATTTCATTGGGCAATGGTCATAACGGTCACTATTGCAGCAGTGACAGGTTACTTCTTTGAAGACTGGTGGCTGGATGTGCATGTCTATGCTGGATATGTCTTATCTTGTTTATTGGTGTTCAGATTAATCTGGGGATTTGTCGGTAGTTATTACAGTCGATTTCATACTTTCCCCTTATCCCAGGTAAGCGTCTTCAAACATATTAAGAACCTTATCAAAGGGAAGTCAGACCAACATGCCGGACATAACCCTGTCGGGGCATGGATGATCGTTGCGTTACTTACAACTCTGATCTTACTCGTTGTCACAGGCTTCCTTGTCTGGGGTGGAGAAGAAAACAACGGACCATTGGCATCTGTTGTTGGTTATCAAGTTGGTGAATGGAGTGAAGATGTTCATGAGGTGCTGGCAGGTATTCTCATGACTGTTATTGGCATTCACATTCTGGCTGTGTTGGTCGAAACCGTAATCTTCAATCATCCTTTGATCAAAGCCATGATTACAGGCAGAAAAGATGGCATTGAAACGGGTAGACCCGTTTCAATGTGGCACTCTCTTGCGGGTCTTATGATCATCATTGGTGTGGGCTTTGCATTTTCTTATTGGGTGAATACAGCCTCCCCAACATCGCTGGCGATGTCCTTGAATTCAACCTACCAGCAGGAATGCGGGGGTTGCCATCCTGCCTATCACCCAAGCCTTCGTACACGAAACGACTGGCAGGCGATATTGACCAATCTGTCAGATCATTATGGTGAAGATGCAAGTCTGGATGACATCACCCGTCGTGAAATCGCTACGTACCTAAACGCACAAGATGCTTTCTCCTTTGATACTGAGGTCGCCCATAAGATCGGTCGATATGACACCCGTAGTCTACGTATGACCGACACACGCTATTGGCAGAAGAAGCATGACGAACTGAAAGATAGCGACTTCAGACACGCTGCTATTGGGTCAAAAGTCAACTGCAATGCCTGTCACCAAGATGCTGAGAGCGGTCGTTTTGATGATGACCAGATTAAACTTCCTAAAGGAATTCACTCATGAGAAAACCATTACAATTCACACTGATTATTGCCGCTATAATCATGACAACACCCGCATTTGCCTCACCATTACTGGATCAATATAAGGCACAAGCCCAACAGGAAGACACTTCCTTCATGGGGTTCTCAGCCGAACGAGGTAAAGCATTCTACCTTGCCCGTCATGCAACGGGAAAAGCAGAAACACCTGCCTGCACTTCCTGTCATACCGATAGACCTACTGGGACTGGTTTAACACGAGCAGGTAAAACAATTGCCCCACTCGCCACATCTCTTTCACCAGATCGCTACACCGATAAACGCAAGGTCGAAAAGTGGTTCCGTCGAAACTGCAACAGTGTTTTAGGGCGTGTCTGTAGTGCAACTGAAAAAGGCGACTTCATCACTTTTATGCTGACACAATAATTTAAGGATTAACATAATGCTGAATAAGAAAACTCTGCTTTTGGCAGCAACCTTTATCATCGTTGGAAACTCATTTGCTCACGCCGATGAAAGGTTTCCATCAATCAAAGATGAAACGGTCAAAAAAGAATGTGGTGATTGCCATATGGCATTCCAGCCACAGATGTTACCGCAACGTTCATGGGTGAAAATCATGGATACATTAGGTGATCATTTTGGTGAAGACGCGTCTTTGGACAAGGCAACAGCGGAGGGTATCAAAAACTATCTTGTTGAGAATGCCTCTGATGCTGGATGGTGGAGTGGTAAATTCATGCGTGGTGTACGTGATGACTGGGTACCACTTCGTATTACAGAGATTCCATATTGGGTTCGTGAACATAATGAAGAAGTTCCCAATTACGCATGGTCTGATCCCAAAGTAAAAAGCAAAGCCAACTGTGCTGCCTGCCATCCTCGTGCAGATATGGGTAATTATGATGACGACTGAATACATTCGTCGTATCTTATGTTGTGATGATCAAGGGGGAAGTTTTCATGGCGAATAAAAACAATCGTTTTGAAGTGCAGGGATTGATCTTATCCTTTGTTGTGATTGCTATTTGCGAACTCTTTTTCTTGATTGATGTCTATGCGGATTTCTTTCGCATTGATATTGATACGACATGGATTGGACATGACAAGATTGAACTTCTTGCGGTCCTGACCCTGACGTTTGCCCTGATCATCATCGGTATGCAGATTATTCAGCTATTGAAAAAGCACCGTCAAAGTGAAGATACGGTGGAAGTTGCATCAGGTGAGTTGCTCAGTGTCATTCAGCGTCACTTTGATCAATGGAAACTCTCACCTTCTGAGCAGGAAGTCGCCTTACTTCTAATCAAAGGCATGTCCACACAAGAAATTGCAAATATTAGGGAAACAAAAGTCGGAACCGTCAAAAGCCAAACCAGTTCCATCTATCAAAAAACGGGGGTGAAAGGTCGAAATGAACTGGTTGCATATTTCGTTGAAGACCTTTTGGCAGGTGAAAAAATGATCGGTGAAAACGATGGCGGAAGATAGCATCACGTTTGAAGCCCCATACCCTCTTCAAAACAGGTTTCGCAGAATTATCCTGCCCAGCCTCTTGTTCTTGACAGTCTTAATCGGTTTTATCATGAGCAACGGCAGTACGTGGCTTACTGAAAAAATCTATCTTGAAATATCTGAAAATCGTGCTGCTGTTATTCATCGGGCATTAAGTGAAAAAGATCATCAGGCATGGGAGAATTTACAGGTATCAAACACACCTAATGAAATTTATGACACTGCAAAAGGTGAACATCTTCTCCATACGTTGCGTGATGAAGTGAAGGAACTTGGCTTATCCCATCTCAAAGTTTATGGACAGAATGGTCTCTTGCTCTATTCAAGTGAAGAAGCACAGATCGGCACATTAGACCTCAGCAAGGGATACCTGAATGCCCTAAATGGTGTCCGTACTCTGGTAGAGAAACAACGCCCCGATGGGCATAAGTTATACGAACTCTACGTAAAAGTTCCTGACACTACACACCCAATTGTTATGGAATTATATGAACCCGTTGATTACCTTGATGGTATAACTTTGAAAGTTATTATTCCAGCAACTCTTATTCCCGTTAGTATCTTGGTACTGCTGGCATTGGGGATGAACCGATTGGTTCGCCATGCACAAGCAGATATTAACTACCGCACAGATTTGCTGAATGAATTTCGCTTACGTTTGCAAAGACTGGTGTCTAATGAAGCCGTTGAAACAATCCGTTCCACAACAGGCAAAGGTGAGGTCGCTTCACGAAGAGTTAGAGCCTCAATATTGTTTTCAGATGTTCGGGACTTTACCGACTTCTGTGAACGTGAAACACCAGAAAACGTCGTGGCATTCCTCAATCAATCACTAGGCATTGTTATTGAAGCTGTGCGGGAGCAGGGTGGTGATGTGGATAAAATGATTGGTGATGCGGTTCTTGCTCATTTCCAAGGTGAGAAAGCAGAAGAACGTGCATTAAAAGCTGCTAAAAAAGCCCTAGAGGATACTAAGATGTCTAACCTTCCAAGAGGTATTGGTATCGGTATTTACACAGGTGATG
The DNA here is from genome assembly GCF_900093605.1 of Candidatus Terasakiella magnetica. NCBI lineage: Bacteria > Pseudomonadati > Pseudomonadota > Alphaproteobacteria > Rhodospirillales > Terasakiellaceae > Terasakiella > Terasakiella magnetica. The sequence continues at coordinate 15,045 of NZ_FLYE01000006.1, read as the reverse complement.
TCGTGGTTGGAACTGTTGGTGCTACAAACCGGATGGATTTTACAGTTATTGGAGATACCGTGAATGTGGCTTCTCGACTCTGCTCTGCTGCGGAACAAGGTGAGATTGTGATTGAGGGACATGAAGAGCACATAATGTCTAAGCAATATTCTCATAATGTTGAACAGATAACAGTAAAAGGGCGAGAAGAGCCTCTTAATATTTCTAGATACAAGTTGCTATAATTTACGCAATCTTGCTGCCAACAATATTAACCGCTTCTCTAAGTGGTTCATCAAATAGATGGGAATAACGCTGTGTTGTTTGCTGTTGTGTATGCCCCAGCAATGCACCGATTGAAAGCAAGCCTTGACCTGAAGAGGCAAGGATAGACGCAAATGTATGTCTAAGATCGTGCATTCGTAAATCCATAACGCCAACAGGCATGTTGATATTCAGTGTTTCAGCTTCTGCAAGGCATTTCTTACATGTCAACTTGGGGCCGTATTGCTCATCCAAGCTAATCATAAACTTATTTAAGCGAGGATCTTCACGCCATAGAATAACAGTTGAACGTTCACGAATAGATTTCCAAGTGTTTTTAATGTCAGTCAGGTGATTGCCTTCAATCACACCCTCAAAAACCCATTGGCTATGGGTGTCATTGTTCTCATTACGTTTCTTCAGCAACTCAACAGTGCTAGAGGCTAGGGGAACGCGATGGAACTTTCGCTGTTTTGTATGGGCTGAAGGTTTAATCCAAACCCCTTGTTCAAGATCTATATCCTGCCATCTGGCTTTAAGAACCTCAGTTTTTCTTGCCCCAGTCAGTAAAAGCATACGAATGGCATCACAAGACGTTTGTTCCTTATGAACTCGCATAACATCCGTGATAGCTGTAATCTCAGAATCAGTAGCATATCTTTGGCGTGGTTCTTCATTATTCTTCTTAACGCCACTGCACGGGTTATTGGAAACCCACTCCCAACGAATGGCTAAATTGAAGGCTTTACGAAATACTTCAATAATTCGATTTGCTCTGACAGGTTTATCAATAGAAATCTCTCTATGAAACTTATCAATCTGATCAGCCGTTATCGAAGCCAGCTTTGTTTTTCGAAACTTAGGAAGGATATAGTTCTTCCACATAGAGGCGTCATCCTTGGCTGCACGTTCAGCTTTAGTCGGCAAATGCTCTTCCTGATACTTTTCCCAAAGGTCGTTGACCGTAGGTGCTTCACGTTTCTCAATTTTATCTGCAAGCGGGTCAAAACCTTTAGCGATCTCACGTTTGAGATATTTAGCTTCTTCTCTTGCTGCTGATACCGACCAAGTAGGATATTGACCGATGGTTAGCCTTTTTTGTGGGCCATTGAATCTATAGGTAAGGACAAATGCACGATGGCCTGTATGAGTGATACGAATACCAAATCCTGAGATGTCTGTATCGTATGTGACAACGTTTCCTGTAGCTGGTGCTTTCAGGTTTTTAACGAACTTGTCTGTGATCTTTTGATTGCCTGGCATATTTCTGTGTCTTCACTGTGTCTTCAATTTTGAGGGTGCTGAGTGACGTTTCTTGACGTTGGATGTCGTTTTGTGTCACTATCTGTCGCAGTCAAGTTATTGTAATATAATGAAAACTGCAGAAAAGCAAGCTTTTTAGAAAATGTACCAATCAGGCTCATAACCTGAAGGTCGTCAGTTCAAATCTGGCCCCCGCAACCACTTTTCCCCAACATGACGGGGAGTTGTTCGATACGGACAATAAAGAAGCTAGGACCCCGTGTACTTCTATAGTCACGGGGCTTCCTTTTTTACCAATTTGTTCAGGCGTGATAACGATTTTTTCGATAAGCGAACGTACTTCTGCAAACACAGCATCACGTGCAAGACCTTCTTCGTACTGAGATAAAGTGTCTTGAAGGTTTGCTACAAGCTTACCGTAGTGATCTGCAGTACCAGGGTGCATTTGCACAACATCATCTTCTTCAATTAATGCTAGCTCAGCATTGAGAGTTTCTCGCTCTTGTTCCTTGTTTGTTAAACGATTTGCGATCTCTAATGAGGCTACTCCAGCATCGATCATCTTAAGAATATTATGAATTTCTTTCTCTAGTTCAATTAGACGAGCACGTTTGTTGTCTGCTTCGGAACGCTCAAGGCTTTTGAGACGTTTTCGCTCTTCATGATAGATTTTGATGTAAGTTGAGATAAGCTCCGGTGATGTTAATTGACTTTGAAGTGCAGTCAGAACACGGTCTTCGACCTCAACACGTTTTATGGTCCTTGTATTGTCGCAATCGCCTCTTTCGCTCAATCCTGCGCAACGAAGACGATCACTACCCTGTACTGTGTATGAAGCGCCACAACAACCACATTTGGTTAAGCCTGACAGTAAATGCTTCGCTTTACGCTTGGAGACTGGACTGGTATTGGTGCTTCGCTCTGAAAGAATTTCAGTAACTTTATTAAAAGTTATATCATCTATGATTTCGTATTGTGGGAAATCATAATTTTGCCACTCACTTTTATCGTTTAGGTCCGAATTTCTATTACCCGTGTAAGGATTGTTTTTGAATTGTTGTCGATTCCAAACAAAGACACCGTTATATAGTCTGTTACGAAGAATACCACTAAGCCTACTTTTTGAACCTGCTATAGTGGATTTATTCCATTTCTGACCTCTTGGGCTTGGGATGTTATCATTGTTTAAGCCTAGGGCAATTTGGTGAGGTGTTGCACCATCAATATATTCTGAAAAAATACGACGGATTATATCTGCTTCATTGGTATCAATCGTAAAGCAACCTTTTTGTCCTTCAGTAGGGGTGTAACCATATGATTTTCCGCAAGGGATACGACCAGCTTGTAATGCTGCTTCCATACCTCGGTGTGTTTTCTCAGAAAGATTTTTTAGGTACATTTCGCCGAGTAAGCCATTGACGCCAATCTCAATTGTACTAACTTCTCCGTTAGAGACTGTGTAAAGGTCAATTCCTTCAAAATTAAGTTTTTTTCTGATATCAGCTAAATCACCTTGGTCACGACTTAAGCGGTCTAGGTGTTCGCAGAGGACAATATCAAAATCTTTTGATTTCGCATCGTAAAGTAAGGTGTTTAGACCTGTTCGGTTATGTGTTGTCGAACCCGACATAGCCTCATCATAGTAACTGTCCACTATAGAAATATTATTTTTATTTGCCCATTGTGTACACAGTCTGATTTGATCAGCACAGGAATTGGCATTTTGCTTATCAGAAGAATAGCGGGCATAGATTACAGCACGTTTCATTGCAGGACCTCCTTCTGATGATCATGAAGGGCTTGAGCACGGGCGAGTTCTTTTACAAAGCTGGTTAAATATTCAGAGTGTGAAATTCCTTCCTTAGATTCCACAGTATTAAACTGTGTTTTTTGCTTGTGGGGATGAGTGTTTATTGTCAAATTATATCTCCTAAAAAGTTAAATAAATATGCCAGTCCGTTACACTGGGGAGCCCCCAGAGCCGGATCTGGTAGTGATTTGCTCATTATAGTACAAGGCCATTTAACTTTCTCGAAATCGGGGCATTTTTTTGAAATGATCGATTTTCTTGCACAACATGGCACCAGTTTTTGAACAAATTTGTTCGAACAATCAGCTTTGTTCCCCAATGAATTCTAGGTTTTCGGAATGCTGAGATATCAGAACATTTGACCACTCACATCAATTAAATAATTTACAGCATAGTTTATCCCGCTATAATTGTAATCATGATGGGTGATACTTACAAATCTATTTATAAGGCTTTTCGTTTCTTCGCAGTTCCTCTGCTTTTAGCGGCTTTACCAGCAGGGTCTTTGATTAAATGACGGTTGGTGAGTTGAAAAATCTTTTGAAGAACAGTCCAGACAAAGCAGAAGTACTCATTTTAGTCGATAACAAAGCATATCAATTGCGACAAAGAGGGCTAAAAGAAGGGACGATTTTATTCGCTATTGATGCTGAGAAGAGGCTTGATGGGCAATTTATCAAGCTTTGTCAGGGGTATTTAGAGTGAATGTTGCCAAGGTAATATTACAGAACATCTAGGCTCAAAGGACTCATTGACTGAGGTACAAGGCGAAGGATTTAAAATAGATATGATAAATCTCCTATGGCTTGTAACGATAGTAGCCAAAGTACAGTCCTTTTTGGAACTCCTAATTGATGATTATGGCATTTGTATTCTACTATAACGATTTTTAATTTTTCCGAGAATTGATCAATTTTTTGAAAAAAAATTATGCTTTCCGTCAAAGGCTATCTTCAGCTTCGATCTTCACCATTCATCACCTATAGGGGTTAGGGGGCTATAGTGCTATTAAAATAGAAGAGACATGATGAATGTATTTTTTGTGAAAAATATACTTTCAAATCTCTTCTGGTTAAATATAACCCCTCAACCCCCTTGACCCCCACAATAAGGTTATCACTAGGTGATGATGGTGGAAACATTATGAACGGATGTTCTAGAAATCGTCGTTTAAGCCTTGATCATACGACTTGCATTCAACAGACCATTTTAAAGACCTTTTGGACTTCGTTGTATTACGCTCGATTTGAAGTCGATAGTCTCCGATCCATTGGTTAACGAACTTCTGCAATAAAGATGCAAATGAACGCGAAGTTAATTGATCATGGGGCACCAAATCAGAAATAGCGGTTTGCAATCCTTCAGTTTGAGCTTGTGAATTATACTGTTTACAATCAGTTAGAACAGTCTTAAGCGGAACGGCTTGTTTCCCATATGTGTTAAACCATTTTTCGAGAAGCTCTGCTCTACCAGCTTTTAGAGGGTCTTCAGCCTTATTTCGGTCTAACAGTTCAGCAGTATCAGGAGCACCAGCCCAAAGCATAGGCTTTCTAATCTGGCTATCCCATTCCTTAAAGCGGGTGGTCTGGCATGAGATTTCGTTATCTAGTTGCTTGTGTCCCATTAAAATCATGAGTGAATGATAGAAAAATTTTGCTCTGTTTGTAGAACACCAACCTTCTAAATCACTTCTTGAAAACGATCGACGGTCAGGGTCTTCACAATTTGGGTCTAAATAGATATTCATCATTCGTGTATTGAAGTCCCCGACAGGTTGAATATTGTTGCCTGAAAAACACCATAAAACATTAGTTGGAACTTCAATTTCAATGTTCTCTCCAAGTTTACGATCTCTGTATTTCGGAGCTGTACAGGCACTTGCTAGTTTATTGCTTTCAATACGCACCGCTTCGGGGAGGTTATCAAATAAAACAATCGCTTCACCGCCAGTTAAAATACTGAGCAATTTTTTACCCATTTCCTCATCATTCTTGGGCCATTGATTTACGGCTAAGCCAGAACCTTGTACAAGGTAAGAAACCAACTGAATTAATGTGGTTTTTCCAGAGGATTGAACAGGCGAAGATGTTGCAAACATGGGAGCACCTTCAGCTCCAATCATTAATCACCTTTGAACAGCAGTCAAGAGCATCGCAACTGCTCCGGCTTTATCCAAATCAGTGGCAAAAGGAAACTCGTCAAATACCGTTTCGCAAAGCCATTTGTATGAGTTAGATGCCATTTCTTGAGTGATTTTTTCAGGAAGAGAAGGCACTAAATCATCGGGAATTGCTGTGTACAGACCAGTCTCGGGGTCATAACCGTTCCCTTTGAGGATGCTTCCATCATTTTTAAGGGCGGGATGATCAATGATGCCAGTGAGTGCAGGTGCTCTCTCATGGCTTACTTCAAGCATCGTTTGAGTAACTTTATTTGGAACCGGAATTTCTTCTAACGAACCGCCTTTGGTTTGCTTAAAGAATGCGCAGGACTTATTCAAACGTAAGTCGAATTTATGCGGTCCATACGGTACGATCCTATAGCCTAAAGCGTTCTCGCTATCCGGAGAATTGTTTTCCTTGTGCTTTTCTCCGATTGTTGTAGGTCGTTTCCCGTTAATGGTAACGAGCCTTTGTGAATGGGAAAACACCATTTCATGGTCCGTATCCTGAAAAATAACGTCTTCGGCTTGTTTGATAATTTCGGGAATTCTGATCGGATTAAAGTAAATGGCGCTCCGACCATCTTCTTCTGCATCAAGCTTCATATTGTCATTTGCAGCTTGAATTTTCTCATTTTCCCAAGTTTGTTCCTCGGCTTTAAGTCTCTTTTTCAAAGGTGAAAGACCATGCGGTGTCCTGAGGTGAACCCATTCCAATACTGCTTGGCGGCCATAATAGTTCATGAATTTTAACTTATCAGTCCAACTGGCATCGATTTCATTGGTGGTTTTATTTGAAAGGCGTGAAATCCAAGCTTGAGGCATATGTACCTTAAGGTCATTTGGGTCTAGAACGTATTTCACATTTGAACCATTATCATAAAGAAATGGAGTGAAATCTTCATGCAGAGAAAGGAAGCCATTCATGGATGATGATTCTCGAAAAGTTGCTTGGCAACGGACTTTCTGGTGCGAACTTTTCCAAAAATCTTCAAGGGTCATATCTCCAAGCTCTGTTTTGATCAGTGTTCCAAGTTTGAGCATGATGTCATTGATGACAGTAAAAGTTGGAATAGTTCTGGAAGTTACTTTGCCGTATTGATCCAAAAATTTTTCTGAACGTTTTCCAACATTAATCTGACAACCGGTCTGAGACTTAACTCTATCAATTTCTTCTTTTTTAAGGCTTGGAAGGGAATGAGTGTCAAGTTTCTTGGATTGTTTATAAATAACTTCAATATTCGGTTCACTCAGAGAAAGTCCATGTCCTTCCATAGTTGGAGCACCCTCGTACACAACTCTTTCATGGGAGAATGTTGACACATCGAAAATAGACCAAGGGCGCTTGTTAACAACCTCTTCAGGTCTTTCTTTAGAATATAGAGGTCGCATAAAGCCTAAATCGTTTAAGAAAGATTGTTGAAGCAAGGTTTTTCCAAACCTTTCAAGGTCATTCCCGTCATCAATAGGAACGTAGTAGTGCCTTCCAGTGGCTGACATAGGTTCGCCATCAATTAAAACGCGACCTGTTGAACTTGGAACTTTCACCATTGAGACTTCATCAAGTTCAGGGATCATAGACGACATAGCATCAAGCCATTCTTGATCTGACATGGAAGCCAGATGTTTGGGCATGCCCTTAACTTCATCGCGATCAAACAGCATCCAAATGGTAGGCTGCATGTTGTTTTTGACACGTGCAATGTGCGGCTCACCATTGATCTCATGCCAGCCCAACAAACTGTCGGTATCGTCTTGATCTAAGCCTGTGTGTTTTGCAATATATTTTTTGGAAGAAACTCTGAACGTGCGACCTTCTGCTAATGGTTCATCGCTATCTGGTTCAGTTTGGGGAAAATAGCCGCTAGGGACGATCACAGCATTTGGATCATTTGCGACGTGCTTTAAAACCTTTGCCATTGAATCGCAGTCAGGTACGTTGATGGTCACCCCACTAGCAGTTGTGATTGGTGACCCTGCTTCTTTAGATACGTCGCCGGAGTCAGTCTTTTTGATAAGCTTATTTGCCCTTTGCTCTGTTTTAAGAAGGGTTACGTAATTTTTACTCATATATCACCTACCTCATACTTCTTTTTCTAGCATCTCGGGATCGCTCTCTTCACCCGAGGTGCTAGTACAGTTATTAAGATATTCAACCAAGTCGGATTGGCGATATCGAATAAGGCGACCTTCGCCGACTGTAATAAATTTGGGGCCAACATTGGCAAGTCGCCAACGTTGCATTGTGCGTGCTGAGATCGGTGATTCTTTACCCCCGATGTAAATTCCTGCAGCCGCTTCGTCTAAGATTTCTAGATTTGACATTTTAGTCTCCTTTTTGTTTGAATTTGATAAAGTTATTTATATTCCCCAAATCGTAGAAATGACGTTTTGATGCACTTTTTTGCATCTAAAATCGCGAAAAACGTGATTTTTGCAGAATATGGATTTTTGGCTCAGTGTTGTGGTTAAGAACCCATGAAAATAAGGCGCAACTAACCATCCCGCTGAAAACCCCAGCAGCTTAATATATAAGTAAGCCGGCAAAAACACTGCCGCTATTTCTATGATTCGAGTATGTGAGCATGTGCGCCCATGCTTACAATAGATCTTCAATATACCCGGCCCGCATTTAAAATTCTTCCTGGTTGGAGAATTTTTTCAAAATGTTGCTTTATGCGATTATTCAATTTTTAAAATGTATAATTTAATATCATTCATCTTTAAATAGAGTGGTGACTGAGCGCTGTAGGATCTTTGGTAGAAATTATCTTCGCCATAGGACCGCCTTTATCAAAGTGTCAAGTGAATAAATACAACTAAAGAAAGGCATAAACCTATGGAGTGGATATGGAAACGTTTGAAGAATTTATCGCTAGAAATGGAACTGATCAGGACATGCAATCTCTAACGGAGAGCTTTTTATCCCAAGTTCGGGCGGAAGTTTTGTTGATTGGAAAAAGAGTTGATGATCTGGAAGGGAAAATTCAAGCCGAAAACGACCTAGCTCGTAAGATTGACTTACTGGCAAAGCAAAAGAAATGGGCTTCATTTCTAAGTATTTGTATTTTGGCGATACAAATGAAAGACATTTCTATCTTGAGAAGAATTCGTAAGCGTTAACGAATATAGAGCAAATCTGACACTACATCATTTTCGAGATAGATTCTGATAACAAGATATCAGGAGCAGCTATTAAAGGTAAAGCGGACTAACACAGGAAACAGACCATTTGGGCTGTTGCTGACCCAATGCGGCAATCAAGGAGACCTAGGATAAAGTTTCTCCAAGGCTCTGGGATATAGTGATGTCAATGAGTGTTTCTTAAACATCTGCCACACCAAGCCATCTCGAACCATTTCTTCATACACATCTTGCCAACGGGCAATCATGGAATCGGGCACGTTCTTGTTGAAAGCGATAAACTGATGCGTGGTTTTAAACTCATACACCAGACTGATTTCAGATTCTTTTTTACCAACTTGTTTTAGAGTTCTCGAAGCAACAGCAGTGTTCGTAAACCATAAGTCATTCCTTTCGCCTAACAACTTTTTCAAGTTCTTTATTGGATCAGACGAGGGATTTAAATTCGTAAAATTCATCCCGACCAAAATATCCATAGGATTGGAATTACGTTCCACGCTGATTGAATAGCGTCGTGCATCTTCCATCGACGGGATATTAAAGTCCTTTCTAGTGAGGCTGTGGAGCCCAATTCTCGATTCTGCTATAGGCCCGACCCACTTAAATTCACTTTCTCTACGTTTGTTTCTCGCCGTAGTAAACAACACTGCGTTCTTCTTTTTTTGCAGATAATTGTAGCCTCTTGCCCAAGGGTAGACCTTTATGGTCTTCGGCAAGCCTAATCGAGCCTGAATCGCGGAAACGATCTCAACTGCGATACCCTCAAGTTTCCCATCAACAGTGTAGTTAAATGGCGGAAACTCCTCCGTCATTATAAATAGTTTGTCTTCACTGAAGGCAGAGTTTGTGTGTGAAAGAAAGCAAGTCATGAAAACAATGAGTGTTGCGAAAGTTCTCATCATATTGACGGCTATCCTTTTAAGGTCCGAGGAAAAAGGAGATTGAAAGAGGCCTATATTATAAGTCTCCTTAGAGTAGGTCATCATCAAAAGAGAGTCAAAGAGTGACACGGTGTTCCATTGTGACTGCCATCATATATTTATAGGCCTTTTAGAGAGAGACTTATAATTACTATAGGTAATTGTAGACTTGGGACAGTTGGAAGATTAGCATAATTCCTGACACTGGTGATTTAAGGGAGGTTTAAATGAAACTGTTAAAATCAATGGTCATATCCCTTATCCTTATAGTGTTTGCACTCGCCCCAAACATTACATTGGCAGATGAAAAACCAATCCTTACATTTGGCTCTGGCAAACATATGCCGCCGCCATTTGTATTTCATTTTGAAGATTACCTGGTAACAGGACTCCTTAAAGATATTGCAACTTCTGTAGCAAAAGAACTAAATGCAAAGAGCCACTTCAGTCATATCCCAAGAAAGCGTTCTGTTGATGCGATCACCAAGGGTACTGTTGATGTTCTTTGTTTAACATCACCCAAATGGTTAGGGGAATTAGAAGGAGTAAAATGGACCGTTCCATTATATGATGATCACGAAATCATCATAATGCGAAAGGCAGATGCTGTACATGTATCAAGCATCAATAGCTTAAAGGGCCTTAAAATTGGAACTATTAGTGGCTTCAATTATCCGCATTCAATCGACCCTATTATAAAAAATGGGTTAGCAAAGAGAAGAGATGCTTCAAATCTTATTGCAAATTTAGAGAAGTTGAATAGTGGTACTATTGATGCCGTTGTCGATGGCCGGATGAAATTGAACTACCTAGTAAAAGCCTTTGGCTATGAAGATAAAATCACGACGGTTTTCACCAGTAAAAACTCTGTCCCAATACAATGTGTTGTCTCAAAGCAGTCAGAAATCCCATATCAACATATTACAGATGCATTTGATAGAATTAAATCAAATGGAGTTGTTCAAAAAATACTCAAAAAATATGATGGGACACAGTAAATGCATGTTCTCATTAGCATAAAGAGTCTCTTATACTTCCACATATACTCTTTATTTGTTTTCTTAATTACAATAGTTGCTTCTAACTCATCCTTTGCAAAGGATGAGTATATTGCTGCAATGCCAGCAAATTTCCCTCCTCACTATTCCTTAACCTCTTCAGGTCAACCAACTGGGTTTGCAATTGATGTGCTTAATGCAATTGCTAAGAAAGAAAAAATCAAGATAACCTACAAAGTATATTCTTCGTGGCCTGAAGTTCATGAAGCTCTTAAGGATGGTAGTGCTGACCTTATTCCCAATCTAGGGATCTCTTCTAAAAGAAAAGAATATTCTCGATTCACATCGCCGATTGAAAAATTTGAAATAAAGCTCTTCGTAAAAAAAGGTTCGACCTTTGTTAATCCGACTGATCTTTCAGGTCATATTGTGGGTGGCGTTCATACAAATATTGGGGCTCGACTAATTTCCGTTCAAGATGATTTAGACACTAAAATTTTCCCCACTCTGCAAGATGCTATACTTGGGCTACTAAGTGGACGCGTAGATGCTGTTGCTTATCCTGCGCCAGTTACTTGGAAGCTCGCTACTCAGCTTGGGTTAAATACTAAAATCAGAGCCCTTGAGCCACCTATGAAAACAATTCACAGGGGGATAGCTGTAAGAAAGGGGCTGCCCGACTTATTATCCAGATTAGAGAAAACGTCTTCTGACTTTGCCAAGACATCAGAGTTTCATAAGATATATGCCAAATGGTTTTCAGCACATAAACAGACCGAAAAATACAATTACTTAATTTGGGGGACAGCACTGTTAATTATTATTGTTGGCTTTGCAGCTCTCTATATGAGCCGATTGAAAGTGCAACAAATCAGTGAAAAAGAAATACACGATGCGGATAAAACGAAAGCTTTTAAAACCATAACCTCCAAATTACTGACTATTTATATCCCAATGGTCAGTTTTGCTGTGGTCGCGATTTTTACTGTGATGGAAGTAATTTATTATAAAAAAGAACGAGAGTTACTTATCAACTCGCTTAAGAGTATCTCTAATATCCAAAGTTCAGCATTTAAAACACCTATTTGGGAATATAACATTGACGAAGTTCAGCGTTTACTTGGAGAATTGCTACTGATACCTGAATTTCAAAGTGCTGCAGTTTATGACATTACAGGAAAGTTGTTGGGTGAGGTTGGCGAGACCACAAAACAAGTGACTTCTGCTGATTTTAAAATGGAACGTGACCTGACTTTCTCTACGAATGGAAAGAGTGAAAAGATTGGTATGCTTATTGTTTCAGTACATGATGAGCAGATTTGGGAGAATGTTTGGGAACACATTCAAACCAATAGCATTATTATTTTAGTATTAATTTCAGGGCTAATCGCAACAACGATGTTTGCTGTTCAAGTGGTAATTGGTCGCCCCTTATGGCATTTACGCCATGCCATTGAAAAAACGAAAAAAGACAGCTCAAAAGATCCCGTTCAATGGGAAAGCAAGGACGAACTTGGCCAAGTCGTAAAAGCCTATAACGAAATGCAGGCGAAAGAGAAAGAAAGTGCGGAAGGGTTACAGCGCTATCAGGAAAACCTTGAACAAATGGTGGAAGACCGCACTAAGGAACTTTCAGATGCCTATGGCGTAATATCAAGCAGTATCGATTATGCAGCCAATATCCAACGTTCAATATTGCCTCAAGAAGAATTCTTCAAAACTCATTTGGATGACTATTTTATTATCTGGGAACCACGTGACCGTGTTGGTGGAGATGTCTATTGGGCCAGAAGTTGGGGAAAAGGTTTCCTCATAATATTGGCAGATTGTACAGGACACGGTGTACCCGGTGCTTTTATGTCTTTGATTGCAACCGGAGCATTAGATCGCGCACAGGAAGATGTAGCATCCGGTGATGTGGGAGGTCTTATCCAAAGAATGCACCAAATTGTCCAAATGTCGCTTGGGCAAGATACAGGTAGCGCTAAATCGGATGATGGACTAGAGCTTGGTGCTTGTTTCATCCAAGATAAAACAGACCTGATATTCTCTGGTGCCAGGTTCTCATTGTTTAAATTCAATGGAAATAATATTGAAGAAATTAAAGGCGATAAAAAAGGAATTGGATATAAGGAAATTCCTCATGACCAAGAATTTGCAAATATCTCTATTCCTGTCTCGGAACACGATTGTTTCTATTTAGTCTCTGATGGAATTGTAGATCAAGTAGGTGGTGAAAAACGTCGTATGCTTGGTAAAAAGAGATTAAAGCAAGAAATTTCAAAACATTGTGATATTTCGATGGAGGAGCAAAAACAACACATTCTTGCTGCTTTAAAAGAATATCAAGGTAATGAAATCCGCCGAGATGACGTTTCAATGTTAGGCCTGCGTTTGAAAGTTCAACAGTGATTTATTAGGCAATTGTTTTTTGATATGAAATCGAGCAATTAGTCAAATTTGCTTAGAATTTTATCGTAACTTCCATCGGCTTTCATTGATCGAAGTGCTTGGGCCAGTTTTGAGACTAAGTCTTTATGTCTTTTATGTAGATAAGTATAAATCGGAAGCGACGTAAGCGGTTTTCCGATTTTACGAATTCCACTATTTTTAAATTGGTTTGTTTTAAGAACTTCAGCAGCTGAAGGTGTCGTAATTAAAATGTCAAATCGATCTAATTTCAGCATTTCGAATAAGAGGTCATGCTTTCCGACTTTTGTAACAGATTTAGCATATTGTGTTGCCTTTTCTGAAATCAGAATTGAGCCTGAATGAACTCCAACTCTATATTTATCTAACCCTTCCCACCCGTCATCCAAATTATTAACAGTTTTTGACCATGCATAGTCGCTAATAACTTGTTGAACCTCAGGTACGCGAACCAAATTTTTCAACTTTTTAATTTTTATGATATCAAAGATACGGTGAGCGTCACCGTCTGTTTTTCCATTCTCAGCTTCAATAATAGGTCTTTCACCTGGTGTTGCACGCAATATCAAATCTTTGCCAACACGACGAAAAGCTTCAGTCAAGATGGCTTTGGTTGTTTTGTAAACGAGACTATTTGGTGCAAGGTGAGTTGAAAGCGTAATTGTCTCATTTGCTCGTGCAACGCTGCATGAAAGAAGAATAAAAAGAAATGTCAGAGATATTCTAATCATAATGTAGCTTGTCCACCTGTTTTTATAAATACTACTCGTGTCAGTAGGTTGATACCAGTAGTATGATTGCGTAATAGACAATGCTCCCACTACATGAGTTCGTGTTGAAAACTCTCCAAGTTTTATTGTTTAAAATCGACGCATAATTTCGCAACAATCGTAAAACCGCCAATAATTGGTAAGCTATCGGATATTAGCTACTTATTCTTATTAATCGTCATATCAGAAGATATTTGATACAGCCTAGCCATAACGGAAATAAATTCCTGAAAAGGTTTTTCAAACGTAATGCTATTTAGGATAATTGGCTTGATAATCATGCAATGTGATCAAATCATCATACATTCCCTCAGACACCAATATACGAAAAGAATTATTAAAATCTGAAATAATCTGATCTTTATTTGGATGCTTCTTTGAAATAATAGGAGCTTGAATATTGGTCTTCAATGGTGGTTGCAGTGTAATAAGCTTGTGATGAACATTAAGCCCTTGTTCTTTCATAACTTCGTTAAGATTAACAGGGTCTCCAACAATAGCATCAAACCTTTTACCAATTAGCATTTTAGGAAGACTGCTAAGGTTCGCAGTATAGCTTATATTGAGGTTATTTCTATCTTCTTTAGAAAACGCTTCTACAATTCCAGTGGTTTCTCTAACCATACCCACATGTAGGCCATAAAAACTTTCAATATTTCCACTTTTTATTGTAGAACCTTCGGGAACAATGAAGTTAATGGAATCAATTAATATATCATTTAAATAATTGTACTCCTCATCTATTTCGTCCCCATGCCAAGCTGAAGCAACAAGGTCATACTTCAGTTCTTTAACCCCTGCTATACATCTTGCCCAAGGGACAATTTCGTATTTAGCTTCATATCCGGCATGTTGAAAAACACGTAAAACCAAATCTGCAACAAATCCCTTATTTGGAAGGCTTGGCCCTGATAACTTTCCCCATGTCGTGCCACAAATCACGATGGAAGGTTTATTTGCGGCAATCGCATGTGTGACGCAAAGAGGCAAAATACACGCTAGATATATTACTAAGCTAAGCAACTTTTTATTTTTCATTAATATACTCATGCCTCAATCTTTTTTGCTGCTCTACATTCATTCATCACACAGTTTGTAGTATTTTAGTAGTTCGAGAGAAAAATGATAGATATTTCCGTTTCTGGCTGAGGCTGAGGCTGTTGAAAAACTCGTATATTGAAGCTTTTTCACGTCCAATACTTAATTCTACATGACTTTTAAGGTTCCGTCTGTGGCGTATGCCAGGACGATTGTATGTGTTTGTTTATGGGTTGATGTTTATGGCGCATGAAGGAACTCCATCGGT
>NZ_FLYE01000005.1 GCF_900093605.1 Candidatus Terasakiella magnetica | reverse complement strand
TATTAAAATTTCACCACTTGTCATCTGAGCTTGAGGAACGCGAGCGGAAATAATCTCCGCTCATAGGTTCATCACGCTCTCTTTCATAGCGCTCTTCCTCATAACGTTCCGGCTCATAACGACCTGTGTTGAGGCGAGGCTCGCGTGTCTGCTCGCGATCTTCATGGGCTTGGGCGCGCAGGGTGGAAAGCTTGGAAGGCGGGACTTTGCCGCATTTATATTGGTCTTTATAGCCCTTGCGTGTACTGACGGTCGCAATCCAGGTATAGGGTTTTTGCAGGCTCAGGCAATATTGTGACGCTGCCTGGTCAGAATAGGTCCGTGCATAATATTGCGAACGGTAATAGACAATCACCCCGTCGCGGTTTTCACCGATCAAGGTTGGTGTATAACAGCCCGTTAAAAGAACAGCTGCGCCAAAAAGGCCAAGGAATGCACGTTTCATTTTTCTACCCCGCATGACTTCATGTGTCACACAGGATATGACACCTTTGATTGTAAATAAAGCAGAAATATCGCCTTTTTACATCATGCTTTCAGGCAAGGCGCTGTCAGAAAAGGTCGGCAGACGCCGGGCATTAAACAATTGATAGTGCCACCATTCATTACGGTAAAAATCCCAATTCGCCGTTGTCATGATCCCCATTAACAAGATGCGGTTTTTTTGCGCGTTAAGAGAGACTTCCATATTGCCGTGATGTGATAAAGGCGTGAAGGCATCAAAGCCTGTACCCATATCAAGGTCTTGGCCTTCACAATCAACAAGGGTGAGATCAATAGCAGCCCCGCGTGAATGGGGAGAACCCCGGCGTGGGTCGGCTAAAAACTTAGGGTCAGGCGTGTGGTTCCACAGTTTCCATTGGGCTTCTGAGGGGCGAAAAGCATCAAAAATGCGAAAGCGATAGCCCAGCTTATCGGCAATCTCAATGGCGTGACATAACAGCCCTTCGGCTTCTTCATGAAGGTAGCAATGGGGTTGGCTATAGACGGGCTCACCTGTGAAATTATCGCTTGTTGCATATTTCATATCCAGCAACACGCCGTGTTTTTCTGGGGTAATTTCAACCAATGCCATTTTGCCAACCTTGAAGAGTAAGAAGAAAAGGCAGTATAAGAGGGCATTACTTTAAAAAAGGTTAGCTCGATTTATGAAAATTCTGGCAATGGATACGGCAGCTGCGGCCTGCTCACTTGCGCTTTGGCAGGACGACTCAGTCACCCATCATGTCTTAAAGGAAATGAGCCGTGGTCATGCGGCTGAATTGTTACCTTTGGCTGAGGAACTGTTAAATAAAGCAGGTCTTGGCATTTTAGATCTGGATGCCTTGGCAGTCACCATTGGCCCCGGTGCTTTTACAGGATTGCGCATCGGTTTGGCCTCTGCACGTGGTTTTGCCGCTGCTAGTAACAAGCCTGTCATTGCAGTCACAACCCTAGAGGCCATCGCCCATGGGGTGGGCGCACAAGATTGCACCGTTCTTTGTGCTTTAGATGCCAAACGGGCTGATCTTTATGCCCAAGTCTTTGATGGGCAGGCACAGCCCTTATGTGAGCCCGTTGCCCGCCTGCCGCAAGATGTGGTTGAGCTGTTGCCAAAAGAGTGCAAAAAAGTCGTGGTTGCAGGCGATAGTTTTGATCGCTTGAAAGATTTACTGGCTGAGCGTGGTCTTGAAGTTATTCACTCTGAGGTCAGATTGCCTAATGCCTATGACGTGGTTGAAATTGCAGCGGCCAAAGGCTTGCCCAAAGAAGGCGAAGGGCGGCCTTCAGCCTTTTATATTCGCCCACCAGATGCGGCCTTGCCTAAAAATGGTGGACGTTTGCGCCCATGAGGCTGGAGGTTCTCCATATCGCCCATAGTGAGATGATTGCCCATCTTCACAAAGAAAGCTTTGATGAAAACTGGTCGATACAGGCCTTTGCGGATTTGGTTGGATTGCCCGCCACATTTGGTTTTATGGCTCATCTTCAGGATCAGCCCGCAGGCTTTATTCTCTGTCAGGGAGATGAGGTTGAGGCTGAGATCATCACCATTGCCACGTCCCCGGACTTTCGCCGCCAAGGGCTTGCAAAGGCCTTGTTAAGACAAGCTTGTGAGAAAACAAAACGTATGTTTTTGGAAGTTGATGAGATGAATAAAGGCGCGATTGTTTTTTATAAGACGATGGGGTTTAGCCAAATTGCACGGCGCAAAAACTATTACACTCATAGCAAGGCGCCAAAAACAGACGCCCTTGTGATGGAACGAAAAAACGATTAATCGTGGGCTTTAAGCCAGTTTAAGAGGTCCGGCTCAGCCATGGGTTTGGCAAAATAATAGCCTTGCAAAATTTGGCAGCCCTCTTCTTTTAAGAAGTCGGCATGTTCTTTTGTTTCAACCCCTTCTGCCACAATCTTCATATTAAGCGCATGGCCCATCTTAACGATGGCGCGCACAAGGCCTGTGGCATCAGGGTCATGGATATCAAGCGTGCGAATGAAGGATTGGTCGATTTTGAGCGTATCAAAGGGATAATCGCGCAAGTAAGAAATAGAGGAATAACCCGTGCCGAAATCATCCAAGGCCAGTGAGGCATTGATGATTTTAATGGCTTCAAGCTGCACATCAACAGTGGTGCTGCCTTCAAGGAAGAGGCCTTCGGTTACTTCCACTTCAATATAGCGCCCATCAAGATCATATTTATGAAGGGCGGCTTCGAGTTTCTCTAAAATAATATCCTGAATGACCTGGCGCGGTGAAACGTTAAGAGCAACGGTGAAATTATCATAGCCTCGGTCTAAAAGGTTGCGTGCTTGTTTACAGCCCTGATCAATAATCCAGCTGCCAATGGGGATGATGAGCCCGCTTTTTTCCGCAATGGGGATAAACTCAGTTGGAGAAACAAAACCAAGCTTTTCATTGGTCCAGCGAATGAGTGCTTCTGCGCCAATAAACCCATGGGTCGTACTGTCGACTTTGGGTTGGAAAACAAGAGAAAGCTCACTTTTTTCCAAGGCGTGGCGCAGCTCATATTCAATGTCATACTGTCTTTGGGTATGCTCATTAATATGGTCGATATGATAGCTATAGGTATTGGGCCCCTTATTGATGGAGCGCGCCATAGCTGTCAGCGAATTGGTTTCTAATTGTTCAGCATTAATGCCATTTTGCGGATAAATGGCAACACCAGCGTTAAAGGTGAGGGGCAGTTCTTTTGCGTCGATTATAATGCCTGTTTGTGTCTTGTTGCGCAGCTCACTCATGAGCAGTTCAATATCGTAATTTTTATCGCTGGCAATGATAAAGGCAAATTCAAGTGCGCCAAAATGGGCAAGAAAACAGTTTTCATTTTCAAAGCTGTGGAGCAACTCCCCAATTTGTTTAATGAACTGGTTGCCCGTCTCAAAATTATAGCTTTTGTTTATATTTGTTAGATTATGAAAATAGAGATTAACCACAAATAATTTTTCATGACTTTCTAGAAACTCAGTGAGTTTTGTGCGCAACATACGGCGGTTGGAAATGCCCGTGAGTTTATTGAAATTCTCGACTTTGAATTTCTCATATTCTCGTTTTTTCTGTTCAGACAGGTCTTTAATACTGGTGACATAGACAATGTTGCCGCCTTTGCGAATGGGCGACACATTGATCTCGATGGGAATGAGAAGATCGTCTTTGCGTCTTAAATCAACTTCCCTGTTTTCCCCCATAATGTTAGAGGATTTGACGCTATGTTCTTCTTCCAGATAGTGATGATGCTGTGCCCTAATCCCTTGGGGCAGTAAAATATCAATGTTGGAGGCGCTTAATTCTTCAAGACTATAACCTGTAATTTGGGCCAAAGCCTGACTGGCAAAAAGGATATTTCCCTGTTTATCCACAAGGGCATGGCCCGTTGAGCTGACGGTAAGCACGCTGGAAAGGATATCGGCGCTTTCTTGTGCTTTTGTCGCCCAATCAACGATGATGATGACGCCAAGCAGGATGAGGATTGAGATCAAAATCGTGAAATGCACCTCATTACCAGCAATGTTCAACCCTTCTTTAACGCATAGGCTACCGGGGTAGAAAATGACCGCTTCCATGGCGATATAATGCATGGCGGTGACTGAAGTGGCGAGGAGGGCGCTGGTAAAGAGCTTTGAATGTTTTGAGAGAAAAGGGTGTGCGTGGTTGATCAAGCGATAGCGCCCATCAATGGCGACATAGGCTAGAATCACGGCG
The DNA here is from genome assembly GCF_900093605.1 of Candidatus Terasakiella magnetica. Classification (NCBI taxonomy): domain Bacteria; kingdom Pseudomonadati; phylum Pseudomonadota; class Alphaproteobacteria; order Rhodospirillales; family Terasakiellaceae; genus Terasakiella; species Terasakiella magnetica. The sequence goes on along the minus strand of NZ_FLYE01000005.1, from coordinate 77,754 downwards.
GCAATCAGGGAGAATATGAATAAGGAACTGATATGCACCATGGAAATATCAGCACTGATGCTGGCCATGCCGATGTAATGCATCCCACCCACCCCAAGGGCAAGGATGAGACTGCATAAAATGATTTTACCCTGTGAAGCGCGCGCTTTACCCAAGATTGGCAAGACAATGAGAGAACTGATGGAGATGGGCAGCAGCGATAAAAGGGTGAGTTCTACATTATAGGATATCTCAAGCCCGATATTATAGGCGAGCATCCCAATATAATGCATGGACCACACCCCAATGGCCAAGGCTGCCCCGCCAAGATTGGCATGTAACACTCTTTGGAAGGTCTGGTTGTTTTTTGTCGTCAGTCTGGCTGACGTTAACGCAACATAACTGGCCAGCAGCGCAATGAAAAAAGACAGAAAAACCAAGAGGAGAGAGTATGACCCTTCATACATTTCTGTGGGAAGGGCATTACTATTTGAAAACCAAAGTCCAAAATAGTTCTCACCATAAATCATTGAGCGTCAGACCTTTAATCACCAGTTGAATCGCGTGATAGTAGCCTTATTGGGTTAATACTGTCTAAACTTTTTGAATCAGAAGCTTATAAGTCTTGCCATCTTCCTGCTTGGTTGTGGATAAAACTTTATGACCGAGTTCTTCAGCGGAGAGAGGGACATTCTTTAAGGGCTCCCCCTCGTTAAGTAAAACCTCAATAACCTGACCAGATTGCATTTTCTCTATTTGCAGTTTTGTTTTAACAAAGGTCATGGGGCAGGTATCGCTTGTGATATCTATAAAACGATCGGCATGTAATTCTTTTTCTTTATTTTGAGCAGTATTCATTTTATTCTTGTCACCTAATCTATACGTTTTTATATAACTTAAGAAATTCTTGAAAATTAATAAGTGAAAGATGGTTTTACCATGAGTGATCAGCCAAGCAAACTTGAACTTTTAGAACTGACTTCAGAAATTGTCTCTGCCCATGTCAGTAACAATTCAGTCAGTATGCAGGATGTACCTCAGTTGATTGAAGATGTGTATAAGACTTTGGGTCATGTGGGTGAGAAGTCCGAGCAGAAAGAAAAAGTTCAACCTGCTGTTCCTGTGAAGAAATCCATCCAGCAGGATTATATCATTTGCTTGGAAGATGGCAAAAAACTCAAGATGCTGAAACGTCATCTAAAGACGGCTTATAATATGACACCGGAAGAATACCGCGAAAAATGGAACTTGCCGTCAGATTATCCCATGGTTGCGCCAAACTACGCTGAACATCGCAGTAATCTGGCTAAAAAGATCGGTCTTGGCACGCGCGCGCGCAAGTGACAACATCAAGTCACATTATCTTGTATGTAAATTAGAAAATACTGTCCAATCCATTGACAGAATGATCTGATTAGGCATTATGGCACCAACACTTAATTTGCGATTTAGAAGTGTTTGGTAGTTGAAATATAGAGGGTATATAAAATGACGGAATCCCGCATTGAGGAAATGTGCGTTGAAAAGGGCATGAAAATGACCGGTCAGCGCCGCGTGATTGCCAAAGTCCTGTCTGATGCATCTGATCATCCAGATGTAGAAGAAGTCTATAACCGTTCAAGCGCGGAAGATCCTCATATTTCAATCGCGACTGTATATCGCACGGTGCGGCTTTTTGAAGAAGCCGGCATTATTGAACGCCTTGATTTTGGGGATGGTCGCGCGCGTTATGAAGAAGCCTCAGAAAATCACCATGACCACCTGATTGATGTGCAAAGTGGTAAGATCATTGAGTTTCACGATGATGAAATTGAAGCCCTGCAACGCAAGATCGCTGAAAAGCATGGTTTCCAATTGGTAGACCACCGCATGGAGCTTTATGGTAAGCCTTTAGATAAAGACTAAGAGTTTATCAGTTTTTAGGGTTTAAAAATGCCGCAAGTCGTTTCGCACGCTTGCGGTTTTCTTTTGTGTTGCGAAAGGCGATGACAAGGGGTTTTTCCTCAATCTTGTTATCATAAAACTTCAACGAGGTGGAAACCGCCTTAAGCTCAGGATTGGTTTCAATCAGGTAGTTATAAACATATTGGTCAATCACGCCGTAATCTACACGGCCCAGCAGCACAAACTTGATCAAGGTTGCATCTGTATCAACCCGTTCCTGCATGGGGTGGGTCTCATAAGGGGCAGGATAGACATAGGATTTCACCAGCCCGAGGCTTTTATCAGACAGATCACCCTGTGCTCCTGTGGTGCGCATTCTCTTTCGCGAAATCAAGCCAATGGGGGAGTGAAAAATCGGCACTGAGGCAAAAAAGCCTTTATCGACTTCTTCGGGCCAGGCGCAATAATACCCAATATATTGATCATCCACGAGGGGGAGGTATTTGGCCCGCTTCCATGGGAGATATTCAATCTCCAGCGTGACGTCTATTTTATCAAGGATATTTTTTAGTGCGACATAGCCTAGGCTTTTCTCAGCCAGTTTTTCATCCATATAAGGGGGCCAATCGCGAATGGCGGTGAGCTTCCATGTTTCAGCTTTTAACATAGAGGGCTGAAAAATAAGACAAAGCAAGAGTATGGTCTTCAAGATAATACTTCTCATATCGCCTCCCTTTTATTTTAGAATCATAACAAACTAATATGCTTTAAGATATTGTCTGTTTGTTGAATATCTTGACTCTTGACGCCTCACCCCTTATGTCGCACTCAGCAAGTTGGATATAGCATAAAGACTGTTAATGATGGGTAATTCCAAAAAAGTATTTATCAAGACCTATGGCTGTCAGATGAATGTATATGATTCTGCGCGTATGGAAGATGTTCTTAAACCTCTTGGGTATGAAATGACCGATGGGCCTAAGGATGCCAATATGGTGATTTTAAACACCTGTCACATTCGTGAGAAGGCGTCAGAAAAGGTTTATTCTGAACTTGGTCGCTTGAAAAACATTAAAAAACGACGCGATGAAGAAAATGAAATGATCATCGCGGTGGCAGGCTGTGTGGCCCAAGCTGAAGGCGAAGAAATTTCGCGTCGCGCACCCTATGTGGATATGGTCTTTGGCCCGCAAAGCTATCACAATTTGCCAGAAATGATTGCCAAAGCGCACCGCGCTGGAAATGAGCAGGGCCGCGGCGTTTTAATGACGGAATTTCCTGCAGAAGATAAGTTTGATCACTTACCTGCGCCAACCAAGCCGGAAGGCTATAGCGCGTTTCTTTCCATTCAAGAAGGCTGTGATAAATTTTGCACCTATTGTGTAGTGCCTTATACGCGCGGGGCGGAATATTCCCGCCCGGCTGAACATGTTATGCGCGAAGCCCGTGAACTTGTCGCCCAAGGGGCCATGGAAATCACCCTGCTTGGTCAAAATGTAAATGCTTATCACGGTGATGATGGACGGGGCGGTGAATGGACTTTGGGTCGCTTAATCCGTGAATTGGCGGAAATCGATGGTCTGGAACGTATCCGCTATACAACGTCCTATCCAGCAGAAGTGACAGATGATTTGATCACGGCCCACGCTGAAGTGCCGCAACTTATGCCGTATTTGCATTTGCCCATTCAGTCAGGCTCCAACCGCGTCTTAGCTGCCATGAACCGGGACCATACCCGTGAGCAATATCTAGAAACCATTGCCAAATTAAAAGCCGCGCGCCCTGATCTAGCCCTGTCCTCTGATTTTATCGTTGGTTTTCCTGGTGAGAATGAGCGTGATTTTGAAGACACGCTAGATATGATCCGTCAGGTAAAATTTATTCTGGCTTATTCTTTTGTTTATTCACCACGTCCGGGCACGCCTGCAGCGACCATGGATTTGCAGGTTGAAGCCGCTGTCGCCAATGAGCGTTTGCAGGTTTTACAGCAGCTTTTAAAAGACGTGCAGGCAGAGTTTAATAACGACTGTGTCGGTAAAGAATTCCCCATCCTGCTGGAGCGTGAAGGCCGCCGTGAAGGTCAGCTTGTGGGGCGTAGTCCTTATATGCAGCCTGTCCATGTAAAAGCACCGCTTGATTTAATTGGAAAAATCGCTGATCTTAAAATCATTGAGGCTCGCCAAAACTCTTTGGGGGCTGAATTGGTCAATGTGGAAAGGAAGCATGCGTGAGTGACGAAATTAATCTGACATTGGATTTTGAAGACAATGGCTTATTGCCGGATCTTTTTGGCGAACATAACCGCAATCTGGCTCGTCTTGAACAAATGTTGGATGTCACTATTCATGAACGCGGCAATCAATTAATCGTTGTGGGCGACCCTGAAAATGTCAACCGCACCAAGGATGTACTGCAAAGTCTCTATCAGCGTTTGAAAAACGATATGGTTGTGGGCTCTGCTGAAGTGGATGGCGCTATTCGCATGGCTATTGATGGCGATCAGGCCCCACATGTTCAAGAAACCAAGAAAAAGAGTAAAGCTGCCTTGCCCGATACGGCGATGGTGGTCAAAACGCGCAAAAAACATATTTCACCGCGCTCACCCTTACAGGCGGAATATTTACGTTCCATTGATACCTGTGAGCTGGTTTTTGGTGTTGGGCCTGCGGGTACGGGTAAAACATATTTAGCCGTTGCCAAGGCGGTTGAAGCACTTACCACAGGCGGAGTGGACCGTATTATCTTATCACGCCCTGCTGTAGAAGCGGGAGAGCAACTGGGGTTTTTACCCGGGGATATGCAGGAAAAAGTCGATCCGTATTTGCGCCCAATTTATGATGCGCTTTACGATATGATGCCACAAGACCAAGTGGAAAAACGCATGGAGCGCGGCGAAATTGAAATCGCACCGCTGGCCTTTATGCGCGGACGTACCCTATCTAACGCCTTTGTGATTTTGGATGAAGCGCAAAATACCACTGCGGTGCAGATGAAGATGTTTTTGACCCGTTTGGGCGAAGGCTCCCACATGGTGGTGACAGGGGATTTATCCCAAGTTGATCTGCCCCATGGGGTGCGCTCGGGCTTGCGTGATGCGCTTGAAACCTTGGATGGGGTTAAAGGGGTTGGCGCTATTCGCTTTGGTGAAAAAGATGTGGTGCGCCATCGTTTGGTCAAACGCATTGTTGAAGCCTATGATACGGCAGAAAAGAACCGTGAAGATGCGGAAATTTATGAAAAGCCCCGCAAACGCAGGTATAAAAAATGATCTTGGGTGAGTTGGATATCACCCGTGGTGATGAGGCATGGCTTGCCTGTGATGAGTTGATCACAGCAGCGGTAAAAGCCGCCCTTGAAACCTGTGATCAAGATACAAATGGTCGTGCGTGTGAGCTCAGTATTTTGCTTAGCGATAATGATCAGGTCCAAGAGCTAAATCGGGAATATCGCGAAAAAGACAAGCCAACCAATGTGCTGTCTTTTCCCGCCCTTGAATGTGAAGCCCCCGGTGAGCTGGTGCTTGAGCCCGGTCCTTTGCATTTAGGCGATATTATTTTGGCCCATGGTGTGGTTGAGGTAGAAGCGCGTGAGCAAAAAATCACCATGGAGGATCATTTAACTCATCTGATCTTGCACGGTGTGTTGCATCTGTTGGGCTATGATCATATCGAGGATGAAGAAGCCGAAGTGATGGAAAGCCTAGAAATTGCGCTTTTAAAAGATTTTGGCATTGCGAACCCCTATGCATCTGAGGCAGAGTAACTTTTAGTCTTTCTAAAAAAGTGATTTGAAAAGAAGAATGAACGACCAACAAGGCGACAGTAGCCAGCCTCGCAAGACGGGGCAAACAAATGGGGCAGATGAGCCCGGCTTTTTTGCACGGGTAAACCCGTTTCGCAAAAAAAACAATGGTGACAATAGTGTACGCGATACACTTGAAGAACTGCTTGAAGAACGTGAAGAGCAGGAAATCCCCCTTGAGGCGGAAGAAGCTCAACTTTTAAAGAATATTTTCGGCCTGCGTGAGCGCACCATTGAAGATGTCTGTGTGCCGCGCCCTGATATTTGTGCGGTTGCGGTTGATAGCCCCCTAGATGAAGTCGTTGATTTAATGACCCGTGAAGGTCATTCGCGCATTCCGGTTTATGGCGAAGACCTTGATGATCCCATCGGCATGGTGCATATCAAGGATGTAATCGCTTGGCAAAGCAAGGATATTCCTTTCAGCCTTGCCAAAGTATGCCGCAAGGTTTTGTTCGTTTCCCCCAGTGCGCGCGTGCTTGAACTCTTGCTTGAGATGCGCACCAAACGGGTGCATATGGCCTTGATGGTGGATGAATATGGCGGCACGGACGGGATCGTCACCATTGAAGATTTGGTTGAAGAAATCGTTGGCGAGATTGAAGATGAACATGACCGCCCCGAAGGCCCCATGTATGTGGAGCGCGAAGATGGTGCTATTGATGCCGATGCGCGTTGGGAACTCGATGATGTGGAAGAAAAAATCGGTATCTTCTTACAAGAAGAAGAGCGCGAAGATATCGACACGCTCGGCGGTCTGGTCTTTTCAATCGCAGACCATGTGCCTATTCGTGGGGAAGTGATCACACATGATCACAGCGGTCTGGAATTTGAAATTCTAGAGGCTGATCCACGGCGTATCCACCGTTTGAGAATTCAAAATCTCAAGGTGTTGAAAAAGGCTGAATAAAAGATTTCCCCGCAGATGATGCGGGGATGATTTTTAACGCATCAGGTATTTTTCGATAAAGGCATCAACATCATTGCCTTCAAGACCGCGTTTTTTCAGGTCTTTGCGAATGGAATTGATATCCACATTCGGGTAGGTGTGGCAATCTTCGATCTTGTTGGTTTCAGCATCAATGATGCGGAAATCATAGGCCATTTTCTCACTGCGATAGACATCATATTTCAAGACCTGATCAATCTCGTTATCTGGCAGATAGGTCAGAATAGTTGGTTGCAGGTCGTAAAGGTCCGTTGGTTTGCAGTAATCTGCCGAACAGATGATAACTTCATCGCCTTTTTGACAGGTACGTGCCGCAGCCCCATTAAGGATACAGCATTTAGAACCCGGCTCACCATAGATGACATAAGTTGAAATGCGTGCACCGCTTTGCTTATTCCAGATATCAACAAATTCCATTGGATAGATACCTGCGAGTTCGCACTGTTCCGGATCAAGGGTAATTGAGCCGTGATAGTTCAGGTCAGCACCGGTAACGCGGATACCGTGGAGTTTAGCGCGCACAACTTTCATCATGGTCTTGAACTTTCGTCATATAAAAAATGTTACAGGCGTTATAACGATTTTAAACCTGTGGGCCAGCTTTTTTTTAACATATCAGCCCTATAAATTATATATTCTTTAACCCAAAAACGGCTACCCATAGACGGGTTTGATGAGAGACAGGAATTAAAATGGCCTTATTGCGTTCCATAGCAACCGTTGGCAGCTTCACGATGATGAGCCGCATCCTCGGTTTTGTGCGCGATATTCTGGTTGCAGCTATCTTGGGGGCCGGGCCCATTGCCGATGCGTTTTTCATCGCTTTTAAATTCCCCAATGTCTTTCGCCGCCTTTTTGCAGAAGGCGCGTTTAACGCTGCCTTCGTGCCGCTTTTTGCGGGAAAATATGAAGAAGACGGTGCGGATATCGCCAAGAAATTTGCTGAACAGGCCTTTGCCTTTTTATTCTGGGTTTTGCTTGTTTTGCTTATCGTTATGGAACTGTCCATGCCTTGGGCCATGCAGCTGTTTGCCCCGGGTTTTATGGATGAGCCTGAAAAATTTGATCTCGCCGTTGAGCTAACGCGCATTACCTTTCCCTACCTTTTGTTTATCTCACTTGTCTCCTTGATGGCAGGGGTGTTGAACTCGCTTAATAAATTTGCTGCTGCCGCTGCAACGCCTGTGTTGCTCAATATCTGTCTCATTGGTGCAATCCTTGGGCTCACCCCTCATATGGAAACCCCGGGCCATGCCTTGGCTTGGGGGGTGTTTGGCGCAGGTATTGTGCAGTTTATCTGGCTGTTTTGGAATTGCGCTAAACATAAAATGGTACTGATCTTGCGCCTTCCCTCTTGGGGGGAAGATGTTAAAATTATGGTTAAGCGCATTATTCCCGGGGCCATTGGGGCAGGCATTTATCAGGTCAATCTGCTGGTTGATATGATGATCGCAACTTTGCTGCCCACAGGCTCCATCTCGTTCTTATTTTATGCTGATCGCATCAACCAATTACCCCTTGGCGTGGTTGGGGTTGCGGTGGGTACAGCGCTTTTGCCCATGCTCTCGCGCCAATTGCGCAGTGGTGATGAAAAAGGTGCGATGGAAAGCCTGAACCGCGCCTTAGAATTCTCTCTCTTTCTCACCCTGCCAGCCGCTGCGGCCTATATGGTGATTTCTGATCCTATCGTGAGTGTGCTTTTTGAGCGCAAAGAATTTACCAGTACGGATAGTAGTGCCACAGCAATGGCCCTGTTTGTCTATGCTTTTGGCCTGCCGGCTTATGTGCTCAATAAGGCCCTAACACCGGGCTTTTTTGCCCGCGGGGACACCAAGACACCGATGATCATTGCCGGGGTCTGTATGGTGGTCAATATCGTCTTTAACCTGATTTTGATGGGGCCATATCTACATGTGGGTCTGGCCATGGCTACGGTGATTTCCGCATGGACCAATACGTTCTTGCTGGCCATTGTGCTTAAAAAACGTGGCTATTTCACCATGGATAAGCGGCTGAAATCCAAGGCGATGCGCATCATCTTATCTTGTTTGATTATGAGTGGCTGCCTTTATGGGGCCATGGTCTGGGGCGATGCGTTTTTAACAGGCGCACAGGTTGAGCGAATCGTCTCCCTCATTGCTTTGATCGGTGTGGGATTAGTTACATATTTCCTCAGTGCCTATATTTTGAGGGTTGCACGCCCAACAGAGCTGAAATCCATGCTAAGGCGTAGGTAAAATAAGAGTTTTTATTGAATTGAACGGGCGTTGAAAAAGGTGAAAATATGACGCTTTTGTTTCCATCATATGAAACTCTAAAGACCCGGCTGGTTTGAAATTGACAAAAACTTGAGAGCCCCGCATCTGAGATAGAAGAAACCCGTTTTGGGAACAGACTATTTTAGGTGTGTGTAACAATGGCTTTAGACCGTATTTCAATTTCTCATCGCATTTATATCGGATTTGGTTTTCTTCTTGTGGCCTTGCTGGGCTTAGGGGCTTTTGCCACGCTTCAATTTGATAAAATGGCGGGTTCGACAGAAGTAATCGGCGAAAAGATTAATCTGGTCGGCGGGGCCAATGAATATGCCCTTAGCTTGAAAGAATTGTCCGATACAATCTTGCTTTATGCACGCACACAAACCCAAGATGATCGTAAAAAAGTTGATACTCAGCTGTTTAAAACACAAGCGGTGGAAAAAAACTTTATCCGGGTTTTAAAAGAAAAAGACCAAGGCGATAGCGCAGCTAAGATAGAGGAGTTGGCATCAGTTTATGGTGAGACGCTCATACCGCTTTTACTGCGTATCGAAAATATTGGTGCTTCATCAGATATGATTCTCATGGGAGCGGGGGAGTTGGTGCGCTCATCGTTGAAACTATCTGAGAATTTGAAGAATATTGCGGCTAATAAGCCAGAATATGCCTCCTTAAATACACAGGCCGGGGTGATTTTAAGGGCATCAAATAAGGCCATTTTGGCAACGATGACCTATGGTATAAGGCCCAATGAAGAAAATCTGCAAGGTGCGCGTGATGCGACTTATGCTGTGGATGAAGCCTTGGCTGAAACAAAATCCCAAATGTCGGGCCTGTTACGGCGGGACAAGAAAATTCTAAAGTTTGTCAGACGTGATAATGATTTATTGAAACAGGGCTATATCCAGTTTCAGGGCTCAAACATGGGGTTGTTAAACTCGTTTGAAACCTACCGCAATGAAATTGAAACGACGATGGGTTTTGCCTCTTCAATTCGTCAAAAAGCCATCAATATGCAAAACCGCACCACAAGCGAAGTGACAGGGCAGGCCAATGCAACCATCACCAGCTATGTCATTATCATGACTGTGGTTGCCGCATTTGCAGTTATATTAGGGGCGTTTACATCACAAAGTATTTTAGGCCCGCTAAGACGTGTAACACAGGATATGAAATTCCTTGGTGAAGGGGATACGGAAATTCAGGTTGTGGATCGTGAACGCCGCGATGAAGTGGGCACGATGGCAAAAGCTGTTGTTATCTTTCGTCAAAATGCATTGGATGTGGAACGTCTCACCCAACAGCGTTTAGAAGATCAAAAACGAGAAGAAGAAAAACGCAGCGCATCCTTGATGGCAATGGCGGATACGATTGAGTCTGAAACGGGGCTTGTCCTGGAAAAAGTAGTGAGCCATACCAAAGAGCTTAATGGAGCTGTTGGCGATATTTCCGGTTCGGCCCAAGAAGTCTCTAGTCAGGCCGCAGCCGTTGCAAAAGAAGCAGAACGTTCTCACCATCTCGCCCAAAGTGTGGCTGAGGCCGCAGACCATCTTGCAACATCCATTGAGCAGGTCTCTACAAAAGTAGGCCGCCAACGCAGTATTGCCGATACGGCCAGTCAGCAGGCATCCAGCTCGTCACAATCTGTACAAAAACTGAGTGCTGCTGCTGATAGTATCGGGGATGTTGTTGGTCTTATTAATGATATCGCAGCACAAACCAATATGCTGGCACTAAATGCGACCATTGAAGCGGAACGGGCCGGAAGTGCAGGTAAAGGGTTTGCTGTGGTGGCAAGTGAAGTGAAAAAACTGGCGACCCAAACTTCAAAAGCCACCGCTAAAATTGCCGAGCAAATTAAAGGGATCCGTTATATCACGCAGGACTGTGTGAGCTCTATTGAACAGGTCAATGTGATTATTGATGATATGGCGGAAATTTCCGGTGATGTGGCTCATAGTGTTAATGAACAAAGTGAGGCAACCCATCGCATTACCTCAAATATTCTGGACTCTTTTAAAGTCTCAGAACGTCTTAATCAGTCCGTAAATAATGCCTCTGAAGAAATGAGAGGCGTGCAAAATTTAACGGGTGAGTTGGGGATGGTATCACGCAAAGTGGTTTCAATGGTGGAAAGCCTTGAAATGTCTTTAAATACGGCTGTGCGTTGTGCAGATACATTACGTGAGGGCCAAGAAGGCGATCATATGGCTTTGATTGAACGCGATGTGCCTGTGGTCTTGAAAGGGGAGGGGGGGACATTTCGTTCAAAACTCTTGGATATTTCAAACAATGGCATGGCACTCTATCCACCAATTGATGTGCGCAAAGGTGATGAATTTGTCGCCGAGATCGAAGGAATTCCCGGGACTTATATGATTGAGACTTTGTCGCACCGGGGGCTTGAGTCACCAAAAACACGCCTGCGTTTTGTGGCAGAGATGGAAGAACGTAGTGAAATTGTCCAGTATGTCGCCAAACAATGGGCTGATTATTTACGCAGCGAAATTCTTGGTGCAGAGGTGGTTTATCTCTCTGATTTGCACGCAGCAGAATAGAACCAAAGTTTTCTTGACCCTGCTGGGTACAGACTGCATAAGAGAGGCACGTTATAAACGAGGGCGTCTCCATCGCGCCCTTTTGTGTTTTCTATAGAAGCGGGACAACTCAATGGGTCGCATATTTTCAGGCGTTCAGCCTTCCGGTAACCTCACTCTTGGCAACTATCTTGGGGCAATTCGCAACTGGGTAAAATTGCAAAATGACCATGAATGTATTTTCTGTGTGGTTGATATGCACGCCATTACCGTATGGCAAGACCCTGAAGCCTTGCGCCGCGCCACCCGTGAAGTGGCTGCTGGCATGCTGGCCTCTGGTGTGGACCCGAAAAAGAATATCATCTTTAACCAGTCTGCTGTTTCCGGTCATGCAGAACTGGGTTGGATTTTAAACTGTGTGTCGCGTCTTGGTTGGCTTAACCGCATGACCCAGTTTAAGGAAAAAGCCGGTAAGCATAAAGAAAATGCCTCTGTTGGCCTGTATGTTTATCCAAACCTGATGGCGGCTGATATTCTGCTTTATAAAGGCACGCATGTGCCTGTGGGTGATGATCAAAAACAGCATCTTGAGCTGGCGCGTGACATTGCTCAAAAATTCAATAATGATTTTGGTCGCGAAGTTTTCCCACTGCCGGAACCAATGATTTTCGGGTCTGCCACACGCGTGATGTCTTTGCGCGATGGCACCAAGAAAATGTCCAAATCGGACCCGTCTGAATATTCACGCATCAGCATGACGGATGACGCCGATATGATTGCGAAAAAAGTGCGTAAAGCCAAAACAGACCCGCATCCGGTACCAGATAGTGTTGAAGCCTGCGGCGATCGCCCAGAAGCCAAAAACCTGATGAATATCTTTGCCGCCCTGTCTGATCAGGAGCTCAAAGAGGTTTGTGCGGAGTATGGCGGTCAGTCTTTTGCAGATTTCAAACGCGCACTCACAGATTTGGCAGTGAGCAAGCTTGCCCCGATCAGTGAAGAGATGCAGCGTTATATGGATGATCCCGCCCAAGTGGATGCGATCTTAAAAGACGGTGCAGAGCGCGCCAATGCTATTGCCGCACCTGTTCTTAAAGAAGTTAAAGAAGTGGTTGGTTTCTTACAGCCTTAAGAACCAAAGATCAGGTCGCGACCAAAGACCATAAAGAGGATGAGAAACACAAGCGCGAAGACATAAAAGGGCAGGTTTCCATCACTTAAAAGTTTTGCGAAAATATCACGGGGATTCCAGAGCATGGGGTCCTCTTTTTTCTTGGGGGCTTAACTGTTGCTTTTATATATTAGCAATGACTAACAAAGTCCAGCAGCTTATTGCGTTCGCCTATTATTGAGCGTGACAAGCCAGATGCCGATGAGGATCATGCAAATGCCGAAATAATGGAAAGTTTGCAGGCTTTCACCAAGCAATAACATGCCCAAGATCGCACCAAAGATAGGCATGAGATTAAGGAAAACACCTGCGGTATTGGCCCCGACCAGCTCGACACCCCTGTTCCAGCATAAAAAGGAGAGAACAGAGGGGAAAATGCCGATATAGGCAAAGGCAAGGATCGTGTCTTGAGTAAGGGTAAAATCCGCCCCGGTTGAAAGTTCCCAGCCATAAAACGGGATGAGGAAAATAACGCCCGCTAAAATCATGGCTAAAGCAAAGGCCCGTCTGTTAAGCCCTTGGGGGACTTTTGCCAAAAGTACGGAATAGATTGACCAAAGCACGACCGAGGTCAGCATCATCAAATCACCGGGGTTAAGCGAGAGTTCTGCCAAGGTCATCCAATCTCCGCGCGCCACCACCCATGTTACCCCCATAAGGGAAAACAGGATGCCAACTGCGCCCAGGCTTTTTACGCCTTTTTTCAAAATCAGGATGGAGAAAAACAGGGTGACCACGGGCATACCGGCCTGAATAAGCGAGGTATTGACCACGGTGGTGTAATGTAACCCCCAATAAAGCAGGGCATTAAAGGCGGTGATGCTAAGAAAACCCTGCACAAAAATATAAGGCAGGTGGCGCTTGATGATCACCATATCTTTTAAAAATGGTTTGAGGCAGATGGGCAGCATGATGGTGGCAGCAATGACCCAGCGCCAAAATACCATGGCAAAGGGCGGCAAATCACTGGCATAGGCGCGCCCGACAACGGAATTACCCGCCCAAAACAGCACAGCCAGTGACAGCAATATATAAGGATGCCCAAAAAATCTGATCACAAAGAACCTTTATCTTCTAAGAAGAATGGCTGGTCTTGATCAACCATTCACGGTGTTTTTTTCTCACCTTAGCATCATTGATGTTTTCTTCTATGAATTCTTTCACACTCAAATCATAGCCCAGTTTTTTGATGACTTTCTTTTGAAGCTCTTCTTGGTCTAATGCTGGGTAAGGGCGGCTTACCGCCGTGATGGCCCTTATGGCAATGGGCAGGGCATCAAGCCTGAAGGGGCCAAGCAAGCTATTGTAACTATGCGCCGTTGTAATCCGTTGATGACAATCAGAATGAAAATGGAGATTGTCCATCTCAACAAATTCGTAATTTTCCCCAAGGCTTTCGGTTTGATGCATCACCTCAAGCTGGTCTTGATCCAGCCATGTGATCATTTGGCGCGAACGCACGCCCTTTTCATAATGATAAGTCGCAGCGATGGAACCATAACTGGTGAAATGCGCGCTATAGACCGAATCGTAATCTTGCAGCCATCCCGCCATAACAGGCAGGTCCGTGGGGCCAAATTTGCGCAATAATTGGGTGGGCGACTGGTTTGATCCGCAGGCCAGCACAGGCAAGCGCGTACTTAGATCAATCTCGCCCCGCCATGGACAGACTTTTTCGCCTTCTAGAACATAAGAAGTGCTGGGGATATCATAGGGATAGCCAAGGGCGCGTTGTAAAGTCATGTGAGCATCATTTGCGTTTCGATTAACTCGAAAATGATGCAGCGCATGGTTTACTCTGCAGCTGTTTTGACATATTGGCTGATATCAACTTCATCAATCTGTTCAGGTTTCAGGAATTTCTCTGCATATTCCTTATATTTACCCGAGCTTAGGAACAGCTCAAACAGGTCTTTATCAATATGGTTGTCTTTCACCATAAAGGACATGATCTTCACAGACTGTGACAGGGTCTTGGGCAGTTTATAAGGGCGATCAGCCGCTGTGAGAGCTTCAAAGATATCAGCCACTGCCATCATGCGTGCAGGCCAGGACATATCATCGGAATTGAGCTTGCGCGGATAGCCTGTGCCGTCCATTTTCTCATGGTGACCCCCTGCATATTCCGGCACCCGTTTGAGGTGGCGCGGAAACGGCAGTTGATCAAGCATAATAACGGTTTGCACGATGTGATCGTTAATTTTAAAGCGGTCTTCTTCTGTAAGCGTACCAGCTTTGACCTTCAGGTTATAAAGCTCGCCTTGATTATACATATTTTCAGGCGGCGCCATGTTAAAGCCATACGGGTTACCCTCTTCAAACAAAGATTTATCTTTGCGCGCAAAGATATGATCAGCGCGATCAGAGAGAATATTTTCCACCGTTGGCAGAGGTGCTTCTTCCCCAGCGGATTCCTTGCGGGTCTTTTCTTCATGACCGATACCAAGGCGATCAGACAGCGTGCGTGTCCATTTCAGTTTGGAGATTTCATCAAGGCGTTCCATACGCTCAGGTGCCATGAACTCACCGCCCACATTACATTCTGCGATAAAGGCAAAATCATCATCAAGCTGGGTAATGCGTTTATCAAACGCTTCTTTCAGGCCTTTTTCATCACCGCCTGCGGCTACAGCCTTGAGGTAATTGATTTCTGCATCGCGTTTCATTACTTCAAAACGCATGCGCACTTCATGGATGCGGTCATAAATGGTTTCAAGCTTGGTGGCTTTATCCACGATATATTCAGGGGTGGTGACTTTACCGCAATCATGCAGCAGGCCTGCGATATGCAGCTCATATTGGTCTTCTTCGCTCATATCAAAATCAGCAAAGACACCTTTTGTCTCACCTTTTGCCGCATCTGCCAACATGTCGGTTAGCACAGGCACACGTTGACAGTGACCACCTGTATAAGCAGATTTGGCGTCAATCGCGCCTGCAATCAGGCTGATGAAAGAAGCAAGCAATTCTTTTTGCGCTTCAACAAGGAGCTGGTTATCAAGGGCGATGGCGGCTTGGGCTGCCAAGGCTTCCACAAAGGGCTGAAGTTCCGTATCAAAAGGCACAACTTCGCCGGTTTCACGGTCTTGTGAATTGAGGAGCTGCAAAACCGCAATAACACGACCTTCATTGTTATAAAGCGGTACAGTCAAAAAGGACTTGGAGCGATAGCCCGTGGCTTCATCGAATTTTTTGGTACCAGCAAAATCAAAATCGGCAAAAGTATAGGCATCATCAACACTGATGGTTTTCTTGGAAAGCGCACAATAAGAAGCCACGTTTTTGTGGTTTTCTTCCCCTGTTTCTGCATTAAACAGCTCAACAGGTGGCAGTTTGATCTCATTGCCGGAGGTGCCGCCATTATAGATATTGAGGCTGTCGTTTCGCATGATCTCAAAACGCAGGCGTTTATCATCATCAATCACGCGATAAAGTGTTCCGCCATCGGCGTTACACATGGTTTTGGCTTCATCTAGAATTTGTTCCATCAAACGGGTTGAGTTACGTTCCGTTGAGAGGGCAAGGCTGATATCCAAAAGTTTGCGATATCTATTTTCCCGTCTATCTTCCATGTGCCTAAAACCTAATTTTGTTGTGTTATTTGAAGCTATTCTAACAGCTTTGTAGAATTTTTATAGAGCTTTCAAGATAATCAATGCAAGATTGTATTTACAGGCTTTTTAGGCTCACTAGCATAAATTGCACAGGCAATTTCTACATAATCCACCAGCGCCTGAAGCTTTCTAAGCGGGCTGTGGTCTTTACAGTCGGGGTCCTTATCAATCAACGATAGGATAATGCTTAAATCATCTTCGGCATTAGCAATAAGATTACAAAAAGAGCAAAAGCGTTTATCAAGGGTTTCCATCACGTTATAGCGCGCATAATCGGGCTCCCCCTCACGGGTGATCAGCTCACCATGTAAGGATTCGAGGAGTTCTTTGGTCGTTTGGGCGGGAATCATCATTAAACTGTCCTGATTTAAGATAAAGTTCTGTAAGTCTTGTTCGCTCCTTGTTATGAGATGACGTGAAGGATTTTTTTGAGTGAGGGTGTCTGACATGCCGTTTTCATCGCTGCGTGATTTTATGGATCGTCTGGAAAAAGAAGGGCGTTTAAAACGGGTGAGCACACCTGTCTCACCTGTTCTGGAAATGACAGAAATTCAGACCCGCCTTTTGGCAGAAGAAGGCCCGGCTGTTTTATTCGAAAATGTAGAGACTGCTGAGGGGCGCAAATATGACATCCCCGTGCTGGTCAATCTATTTGGCACGGTTGAGCGCGTGGCTTGGGGGATGGACCGTGAGCCGTCTCAATTGCGCGAAGTTGGCGAGACACTGGCCTTTTTAAAACAGCCTGAGCCTCCCGGTGGTTTTAAAGAAGCCTTAAGCCTGCTGCCACTGGCAAAAACCGTCATGTCCATGAAGCCCAAGACCGTGCGCAAAGCACCTTGTCAGGAAGTGGTGTTGGAAGGCGATGATATTGATTTGGCTGATTTCCCCATCCAGACCTGTTGGCCCGGTGAGCCTGCGCCGCTTATTACATGGCCCTTGGTGGTGACCCATGGGCCGGGCACGGGCAAAACAGATAATTTTAATCTGGGCATTTATCGCATGCAGGTGCTGGGTAAAAACCGCTGCATCATGCGCTGGCTTAAGCATCGCGGCGGGGCGCAGCATTTTGCGCGCTGGGTCAAAGAGAAAAATGAGCCTATGCCCGTTGCCATTGTGCTCGGTGCTGATCCGGGCACCATTTTAGCCGCGGTCACCCCCGTGCCTGACACACTTTCAGAATATCAGTTTGCCGGATTGCTGCGTGGCAAGAAAGTCGAACTGGTGGATTGTAAGACCGTCCCGCTTAAAGTGCCTGCTGAGGCAGAGATCGTGCTTGAAGGTTATGTGCGCCATGATGAAGAGGCCGCAGAAGGACCTTATGGGGATCACACCGGTTATTATAACAGTGTGGAAGATTTCCCTGTTTTTGAAATCAGCGCCATTACCATGCGCAAAAAACCGATCTTTTTATCCACCTTTACCGGGCGTCCACCGGATGAGCCCTCAGTGTTGGGTGAAGCCTTAAATGATGTGTTTGTACCGCTTTTGCAGCAACAGTTCCCTGAAATTGTGGATTTCTGGCTACCGCCAGAGGCGTGTTCTTATCGTGTGGCGGTGGTTTCCATTAAAAAGGCTTATCCCGGTCATGCCAAGCGGGTCTTGATGGGATGTTGGTCTTTCTTGCGCCAATTTATGTATACGAAATTCATCATTGTGGTGGATGAGGATATTGATTGTCGGGATTGGAAAGATGTCTGGTGGGCGGTTTCAACGCGCATGGATCCTGTGCGCGATACCATGATGGTGGAAAATACCCCGATTGATTATCTTGATTTTGCCTCACCTGAAAGCGGGCTTGGCGGCAAAGTCGGTTGGGATGCTACCAACAAGATGGGCAATGAAACCCACCGCGAATGGGGCGAGAAAATCCGCATGGACCAAGAGGTGGTGGATAAAGTCTCTGATATTTGGGACAGCCTCGGCCTGCCGGGTTCAGGCGAGCCGATTTGGAAAGAGTGAGCTTGATTGTTTCAAGAATTGGAATATCTTGAAAGAAAGGCGATCCCCGCGTTCGTGAGGGTGACAAGTGATAAGGAAAAAATAAATGAGCCAGCACCAGAACAATCTTGATCTGTTAAATAACCTGATTGAAAAAGCCCAAAAGCTTGGCGCAGAGTCTGCCGATGCGGTTTTGGTGCAAGGCACGTCTTTGTCATTGTCCCAACGTTTGGGTAAACCAGAAAATCTTGAACGTTCTGAAGGCCAGGACATGGGCTTGCGCGTCTTTATTGGTAAGCGCCAAGCCATTGTTTCTTCCAGTGATTTTAACGCCGATGCGCTAGATGAGTTGGCCCAGCGTTGTGTTGATATGGCACGCGTGGTGCCAGAAGACCCCTATTGTGGCTTGGCTGATCCTGATCAGCTCGCAACTGAATTTCCCGATGTGGAGGGCTATGATCCTTATGAGCCTGATGAAGCCCAATTAATTGATTGGGCAACAAAGGCTGAAGAAAGCGCACGCGCAGTTGAAGGGGTGACCAACTCAGAAGGGGCAGAGGCCAGTTGGGGGCGCCATGATGTGGCAATTGCAGCCTCAAACGGTTTATCCCATGCCTATAGCTCATCTGGTTGTTCTATCAGTGCCTCGGTTCTGGCAGGTAGTGGCACGGAGATGGAGCGTGATTATGAATATACCTCAGCCGTTTTTGCACAAGATTTAGATAAGCCTGAAGAGGTTGGGCTGAAGGCTGGTGAAAAGGCCGTTGCACGCCTTAATCCACGCAAAGTGGAAACTCAGCAGGTGCCGATCATTTATTCCACACGGGTTTCAAACGGAATTTTGGGGCATTTAACAGGGGCGATTAACGGCAATTCTGTTGCACGGGGCACCAGTTTTTTAAAAGACCGTATGGATGAGCGTATTTTTGGCTCTAAAATCACCATTGTGGATGACCCGCATCGCAAACGTGGTTTGCGCTCCAAACCCATTGATGGGGAAGGTTTAGCCAATCAAAAACGCGAGATTATTAAAGACGGTGTGCTCAATAGCTGGATACTTGATTTACGCTCAGCGCGCCAGCTCGGCCTTGAAAGCACGGGCCATGCGGCACGCGGTACAGGCTCTCCACCTTCACCCAGTACAACGAATTTCTATATGGAAGCAGGTGAGCATTCCCTTAAAGAAATGATCGGGGCGATCAAGCAGGGTTTTTATGTCACCGAGCTCATCGGCATGGGCGTGAATACGGTGACAGGGGATTACAGCCGCGGGGCGGCGGGTTTCTGGATTGAAAATGGTGAAATTGTCTATCCCGTGTCTGAATTGACCATTGCGGGGAACTTAAAAGACATGTTCATGAATTTAACTCCGGCTGATGATCTGGAATTTAAATACGGCACCAATGCGCCAAGCCTGCGTATTGATGGACTTACAGTTGCCGGACAATCCTCTTAATGATAATGTGCGCCTCAAATTTTGGGGTATGAGGAACATCACGCGTTGGAACAGAAAAAGAAGCTGGACACCCGCACGTTCTCTTTGATGAAACGTCTCGTTAAAGAAAGTGTCGGTCCGTATAAAATGCAGGTCTTTTTAGCGCTGGTCTTTATGCTGGTGTCTTCTGTGGCAGCGTCTATGAGTATGTTTATTCTCAAGCCTGTTTTTGATGATATTTTTACCAATAAAAACGAAGAAATGCTCTGGACCATCGGGGTGGCGATTATCTTCATCTATCTGGTGAAATCCATTGCCTATTATGGGCAGGCTGCGAGCATGTCCTGGTTGGGTTTGCGCATTGTGACTGATCTACAGGTTAAAATGTATGATCATTTTATGCGCATGGATTTAAACTTCTTTCATGCCAATCCCAGCGGCACATTGGTTGCCCGTATCACCAACGATACGGTTTTGATGCGCAATACCGCAACCAAGGTCCTTACCAGTGCGGGTAAAGATTTAACCTTACTGATCGGTATGGTTATCGTGATGTTGACCACCAACTGGCAGCTGGCCTTATTGGCCTTGGTGGTTTTTCCCATTACCATTGGCCCTGTTTTAAAATTGGGACGTCGCATTCGTAAAGTCACGGTCAATACACAGACAGAAATTGGCTTGTTGATTACTTTGTTGGGCCAGACCCTGTCAGGCATTCGCCATGTCAAAGCCTATCGTATGGAAAAATACGAACAGGGCCGTGTGCGCGGCATTACGGAAAATATCCGTGCGCTTGTCTT
The DNA here is from genome assembly GCF_900093605.1 of Candidatus Terasakiella magnetica. NCBI lineage: Bacteria > Pseudomonadati > Pseudomonadota > Alphaproteobacteria > Rhodospirillales > Terasakiellaceae > Terasakiella > Terasakiella magnetica. Next base: position 57,388 of record NZ_FLYE01000005.1, on the reverse strand, counting down.
TAAGGCAGAGCGCACCAAGGCCTTAAACTCGCCGATTATGGAAACAGTTGCGGGTTTTGCAGTTGCTGTGGTGATTGTGTATGGCGGCTATCAGGTGATTGAAGGGGTGAAAACCACAGGCGATTTCATGGCCTTTCTAGGCTCTGCCCTGATGTGTTATGAGCCTGCAAAACGTCTGGCAAACCTGAACTCTGAAATGCAAGGCGGCTTAGCGGGTGCAGAGCGCATGTATACCATTCGCGATATCGAGCCTTCCATTCAAGCTGCTCTAGATGCACCGGACTTGCAGGTGAAACAGGGCGGGATTTTATTTAAGGATATCGAGTTTTCGTATGAGGAAGACAAGCCTGCCCTGCATCAATTTACTTTGGATATTCCAGCGGGTAAAACCGTCGCCCTTGTGGGGCCAAGCGGGGCGGGGAAATCCACCGTGTTGAACCTTGTGCCGCGTTTTTATGATGTGAATGATGGCTCAGTTCTCATTGATGGGCAGAATATACGCGATGTGAACTTGACGTCATTGCGCAAAGCGTGCGCGTTGGTGAGCCAAGAAATTGTCCTGTTTGATGATACCATCCGTGCCAATATCGCTTATGGGCGTTTTGAGGCGAGTGAAGAAGAGATCATTGAAGCTGCCAAACATGCAGCGGCTCATGAATTCATTATGGAATTGCCAGAAGGGTATGACACCATTGTCGGCGAAGATGGGGTCAAGCTATCGGGTGGGCAGCGCCAGCGGGTTTCCATTGCGCGCGCCATGTTAAAAAATGCACCGATCCTGTTGTTGGATGAAGCTACATCTGCGCTTGATACTCAAAGTGAGCGCAAAGTGCAGGCGGCCTTAACTGAGCTGATGAAAGAGCGCACCACTTTGGTGATTGCGCACCGTCTTTCAACCGTTGTGGATGCGGACCTGATTTATGTGATTGATCAGGGCCGTGTGGCTGAACAAGGCACGCACGCCCAATTGATCGATCATGACGGTATCTATGCCAAGCTATATGCCATGCAATTTTCTGATGATGAAAGTGTGGAAAACGCATGAGCTTGATCAAATCCATCACCAAATCAGACGGGTTTCGAAAGTTTTTATGCTGGGTCGGGGCGCAATATATCCGCTTTGTCTATCTCACCGGGCGCTGGGATGTGATAAATGGCGAGGTGCCGAAACGTTTTTGGGATGAAGGTAAGCCTTTCATCCTCGCGTTCTGGCATGGGCGCATTTTATTGATGCCTTATTGCTGGGATCGCAAAAAAGATATCCATATGTTGATCTCTGCGCATCGCGATGGGCAGTTGATCGCCCAAACGGTGGGGCATTTTGGTATCCACACCATTGAGGGCTCCACATCCAAAGGCGGGGCAACGGCCCTGCGCGCCATGCTTAAGGCGGTAAAAAACGGGCAATGTATCGGCATTACCCCAGATGGTCCGCGCGGTCCGCGCATGCGCGCTAGTGCGGGTGTGGTTAATGTGGCAAAAATGTCTGGCGTGCCTGTGATCCCCTGTGCTTTTGGCTCAACACGGCGCAAACATGTCAGCAGTTGGGACCGTTTCTGTGTGGCCTTGCCTTTTTCAAAAGGGGTGTTTGTCTGGGGGGATGCAATTGAGGTCCCTAAAAAAGCAAAGGGTGAGGAGCTTGATCAATGGCAGCAAAAAATTGAAGATGAGCTGACCCATGTGACCAATGAGGCTGATCGCCTCACAGGTCATCCTGCGGTGGAGCCTGCTTAGATGATCTATTCACTTTATCGCGGGCTCACCACCATCACTGGCCCGATGATTAATCATTATCTCAAAAAACGTTTAGCCCGTGGCAAAGAACATCCCACGCGTTTTCCTGAGCGCAGGGGGCAAGCTTCCATTGCGAGACCTTTGGGTAAAATGGTCTGGCTGCATGGCGCCAGTGTGGGGGAAGCCATTTCTCTTTTGCCGCTGATTGATGAAATTCAAAAGAGATATCCCACCTTTAACGTGATGATCACCACAGGCACGATCACCTCAGCTGCCTTAATGGAAAAACGTTTGCCTGAGGGTGTTATTCATCAGTTTGTCCCTGTGGACCGTTTGCCTTATGTGCGGGCTTTTTTGGACCATTGGCAACCTGACTATGCCATTTGGGCCGAAAGTGAACTCTGGCCCAATCTGGTGGTGGAAACGAAAAAACGCGGTGTCAAAATGGCATTGGTTAATGCACGTATGTCAGATAAATCCTTAGCCACATGGCAAAAACTAAAAGGTTTTATCCAGACATTGTTGGGCTGTTTTGACCTGTGCCTTGCCCAAACGGAAAAAGACGCCCTGCGCTATCAACAGCTTGGTGCACAACATGTGGAATCTTTTGGTAATTTAAAATATGCTTCCCCGGATTTACCATGCGATGAAGAGGAGCTGGTTTTACTTAGAAAAACCCTTGAGGCTCGACCTCTTTGGTTAGCAGCGAGTACTCATAACGGTGAAGAAGTCATGATGGGCCGTGTCCATCAGGCCTTAAAAACACAATTCCCTAATCTCCTGACCCTCATTGCACCGCGCCATCCTGAGCGCGGAAGCACAATTGTTAGCGAGCTTAAAGAGTTGGGCCTGAGTGTTGCGCAGCGTAGCCAAAAGGATGAATTAAACCCGCAAACAGATGTCTATGTGGCTGATACGTTAGGTGAGCTTGGCCTGTTTTATCGTCTCTCTCCCCTAGTGTTTATGGGGAAATCCATGGAACCTTTGGGCGGGCAAAACCCGCTTGAGGCGGCACGGCTTGATTGTGCTTTAATCTGTGGTCCCTATATGACCAATTTTGAAGAGATGATGGAACGTTTCATTGATGGTAAAGCCATTTCCATTGTCGCAGATGAACCTGAGATAGCAGCCAAATTAACAGAGCTTTTTCGTGATGAAAAGGCACGTGACGTTCAGGCTGCTAATGCCAAGATCGTCGCTTATATGCAAGCTGCTGTTTTAGGGAAAACCATGACGGCACTGCAAGGGCTTTTGGGTAAAGGAGAGGGCTGATGAAAGCGCCTTCTTTTTGGAATTTTGGCAAGAAGACTTTGCGCGCACGCCTGCTCTCGCCCATCGGGGCGCTCTATCATCAGGCCACCACACGCCGGGCAAATCAGCAAGCGCGCTGGAAAGCGCCTGTACCTGTTTTATGTATTGGCAATATCACCATGGGCGGGGCGGGAAAAACCCCAACAGCCCTTGCCATTGCGCACTATTTAATGGAGGCGGGTAAAAGTCCGATCTTTTTATCGCGTGGGTATGGCGGGCGTTTAGCTGGCCCTGTGATGGTTGAGGATCATACCGCTGTTGGGGTTGGGGATGAGCCGTTATTGTTAAAACAGCTCGCACCTGTCTGTGTATCGGCTGATCGTGTGGCAGGGGCCAAGATGTGTGTGGAACAAGGTGCAGATGTGATCATCATGGATGATGGTTATCAAAATCCGCATCTTTATAAAGATGTGTCGATTTTGGTGGTGGATGGTGGCTTTGGTCATGGCAATGAAAAGGTCTTTCCCGCAGGCCCGTTGCGCGAAAAACTCACCACTGGCTTGGCGCGCGCCCAAGGACTTATCCTGATTGGGGAGGATAAAACCGGAAGCCTTGCGCGTATTGGTAATATCCGGCCTGACCTTCCACTTATTAAAGCAGAGATTCAAGTGGATCCCCGGGACGATCTAAAAGGTAAAAAGCTTTTGGCTTTTGCCGGGATTGGGCGACCCGAGAAGTTCTTTGAGACATTGCGCAGCTTGGGGGCTGAGCTTTGTGAGGAAGTGGGCTTTGCAGATCATCACCCCTATTCAAATGAAGAAATTAACGCCCTTAAAGAACGGGCGAAAAATCAGGGCGCCAGCCTGATCACGACGCAAAAAGATCGCATGCGCCTGCCTGAAAATATGAAAAAAGATATCGACTGGATCAAAATCTCCCTAGTCTGGCAGGGGTTGGACGTGTTAAAGCCTGTACTTTCTCCCCTTTTGGGCAAAGAGTAGGGTGCAAGGCTTTTCAACATGTCGTCATTTAATGTGCAAAAATATATCACGCATCCAGTGCAGGGCATGATTGCCCATACGCTGTTTTTTGTGATGGGATTATTGCCGATTGATCTGGCTTCTGCCATTGGTGGGGCCATTGCGCGCACCATTGGGCCAAAGCTGAAGGTCACGCGCATTGCACGCGATAATTTGCAAAAAGCCTTTCCTGATAAAACTGCACAAGAGATTGAGCAGATCATCTTTAAAATGTGGGAAAATCTCGGGCGTGTGGCCTTTGAGTTTCCCCAAGTCTCTAAAATGAATGTCTATTCAGACCCGGATCGTTTTGAAGTGGTCGGGGCTGAAAATATCGCCCTTTTGGAAGGCGATGATCAATGTGGGATTTTCTTTTCCGGTCATCTCGCCAACTGGGAATTTTGCGCTTTGGGTTGCGCACAACATAGCCCGCCCGTACCCGTGCATCTGATTTATCGCGAACCCGATAACGCCCATATGCGCAAACTGTTTGCCAAACGCAAACCCACGCCTGAATGTGGCTTGATCCCCAAGGGCAGTAAAGGCGCGCGTGAAGCCTTAAATGTGCTGAAAAAAGGCGGTCATCTTGCCATGTTGGTGGATCAAAAAATGAATGATGGTATTTCGGTCCCGTTTTTTGGGCGCGAGGCCATGACTGCACCTGCCATTGCCCAATTTGCCTTAAAATATGATTGCCCCATTGTGCCTGTGCGTATTGAGCGTCTTGGCGGGGTGAAGTTCAGAATTACGTTTTTTGAGCCCATGGAAATCAATAAAACGGGCAATCGCAAAGATGATATGCTGTTGATTATGACAGAGATCAACAAAATGCTGGAAGACTGGATTAGCGAGCGCCCAGAACAATGGCTTTGGCTACATCGCCGCTGGCCTAAAGATTAAAGCAATTTTTTAAGAGAGACCTTAAGTTCATCTGCACTAAAAGGCTTTGTCAGGGCAAGGTCAGCGCCAAGTGATTGGGCATAATCAAGTGGGCTGAAGCTACGCTCATTATAACCACTCATGGCGATGATTTTTGTTTGGGGATAATGCCTGCGGATTTCCCCAATGGTTTCATAGCCATCTTTTTCCGGCATGAAAATATCCAGTAAAACGCAATCAACCGTATGACCTTCAAGCTGTTTGATCGCTTCAACACCATTTTCAGCCACCAAGGTCTCATAGCCTTGTCCTTCTAGGACAACAGACATGGAAAGACGGATATCAATATCATCATCGACAAGAAGAACTGTCGCCATTATGTGGTGCTTTCACTTCGGGTTGATCATCACATGGGGTGATACAGCAAAGTAAAATCCCCCATAACACCCATATGGGGGATAGGGATACTTATTTCACTAATAATTCTGGATTTAAAGCGACATTATTAAGACTCACCCCCCAATGGAGGTGTGGACCTGTTGCACGTCCGGTCTTGCCGACCTTACCCACAGGGTCGCCTTTTTTCACCATCTGGCCTTCTTGCACCAAAATTTCATTCATATGAATATAGATGGATTGCAGCCCGTGACCGTGATCAATCATCACGCATTTACCCATCAGATACATATCTTGATGAACCAGCGATATTCTACCTGCGCCATCAGCCTTGATCAAAGTGCCTGTGGGCGCGGCAATATCCGTCCCTTTATGGGGGCTGCGTGGCTTGCCATTTAAAATACGTTGTGAGCCAAATACCCCTGAAATGCGCCCTTGTACAGGCCAGTCAAAGCCCGAGGCAAACCAAGCTTGTGGGGTTGTGATTTTGCGGGTTTTTATGACAGCGCCATTATCAGCAATGATACGTTTGGTCGCAACCGGATCAGGCGTCACCTTCTTTTTGGGCAAGCCATTAATGCGCTGTATTTTATAGGTAGACTTGGCGATTTTTAAGGTTTCATCAGCCTGTGTGCCATCGGGATAGGTGATCATCAGATGGCTTTGTTTTTTATGATCACGTCCAAAACCCAACAAGAAAAGCCCGTCTTTGGAGACCAGTATTTCCTTGGCATCAAGGCTCACAATACTGCCCGGTGTGGTCGTGCCAAAAATCAAACCACCCTGTTTAAATTCACCTTTTAAGGAATAACTTCCGGCATGGGCAAAAGAAGATAGAAGGAAAATGAAAGTGCCTGCAAAAGCAGGAAGCCACAGGGCTTTAAGGTGTTTAATCAAAACAAACTCCCTTGTTCTGGCGATGGTGTTTTGGCTTTGGTCTTTGGTTTTTCTTTTACTTTTGGTGCAGGCGCAGGGGCTGGTTTGGGGGTGGGGGGCGCAGTTGGCGCAACACCCTCACCATTGACCAGCACATCAACTTGATCATCTCCACCAAACTGGATGGAAAGCTCATCCCCACTGCACAGACCCGCAGAGGCCGTTACCGCTTTGCCGTCTTTATCACTCACCAGCGCAAAACCGCGATCAAGAACGCTTTTATAAGAATAACTTTCTAATAAGGCTGACAGGCTGCCCAGTTTCTGGCTGGAACGTTCCACCTGATCATCAATAGCCTTGCGCCGAACTAAGGCACTGGTGCGATCATAACGGCTTTGACGTTTTTGAAGGAAGGATTGATAGCTCGACATTAAAGCTTGGGTGCGCCCTAAAAGACGTTCCTGCGCATTTTGGATTTGCTGCTGGGGCTGTGGAATTTTTGACGCCAGTTGTTCAACCCGCATGCCATGGCGTTGAAGCAGGTTCTGGGCTGAATTGCCAAGGCGCTCCACACGGTCATCAAGGCGCAGGGTCATATCTTCAACCATGCGCTGAGGGTTAGGGATGGCACGTGCAGCCGAGGTCACACGGATTTTGCGCTCTTCAAGGCTGCGGTTGATAGCGGCTTCAAGGCGCGCACCATCATCAAGAACTTGGGCATAAAGATCACGGCGCACAGGCACGGCAATTTCCGCCGCCGCCGTTGGGGTGGGGGCGCGCCGATCTGAGGCATAATCAATTAAGGTGGTATCGGTCTCATGACCCACAGCAGAAATCAGCGGGATATCACTATAGGCGGCGGCGCGCACAACGGCTTCTTCATTAAAAGACCATAAATCTTCCAGCGAGCCACCGCCGCGCGCCACAATAATAAGATCAGGGCGTGGTACATCACCTGTGCCATCAATTTCATTAAAGCCCTTAATGGCCTTTGCCACTTGTTCAGCAGCGCCTTTACCTTGCACAAGACAGGGCCAAAGCAAGACATGGCGGGGGAAACGATCATTTAGACGATGCATGATATCGCGAATAACCGCGCCTGTGGGTGAGGTGACAATGCCGATGGTTTTGGGCAAAAACGGTAATGGTTTTTTGCGACTTTCATCAAAAAGCCCTTCTGCCGCCAGTTTGCGCTTTAAATCTTCCAGCAGCTTAAGTAGCGCGCCTTCACCAGCAAGCTCCATGGATTCGATCACAAGCTGGTATTTAGAGCGCCCGGGGTATGTGGTGAGCCGGCCTTTACAGACAACTTCCATCCCGTCTTGGGGCTTAAGATCGATCTTGGCGGCAACCCCTTTCCAACACACCGCATCCATCACGGCATTTTCATCTTTTAGTGCGAGATAAAGATGACCGGAGGCGGCGCGCTTAAAACCAGAGATTTCACCGCGTACACGCACAAGAGAAAAAGCGTCCTCCACCGTACGTTTGAGGGCGCCTGAAAGTTCGGAAACACTAAAGACAGGCTGATTATGCTGCGCGGGTGTTTCAAATGCATCTGCAAAAGGGTTGTCAGTCATGGGGGGTAATATGCTAAACAATTGTCAACTTGTGAACATCAAAATCAGTTTTTGGGAAAGAAGATACCATGAAAGTACTCGTTGTTGGTTCCGGTGGTCGTGAACATGCGCTGTGTTGGTCCATTGCCAAGTCGGCTAAACTGTCAAAACTCTATTGTGCACCGGGTAATGCGGGCATTAAAGATGTGGCTGAATGTGTGAACGTTGGCGCTGAAGATGTGGACGGCGTGGTTGCTTTTGCCAAAGACAACGCCATTGACCTTGTGGTGGTTGGCCCTGAAGCCCCGCTTGTGCTGGGTATGGTTGATAAGCTGGAAGAAGCAGGCATTAAAGCCTTTGGCCCAAGTGCAGCGGCTTCTGTGCTTGAAGGCTCTAAAGGCTTTATGAAAGATATGTGTGCTAAGGCAGGCGTCCCTACAGCAGGCTATGGTCGTTTTACTGATGCAGATAAAGCCAAAGATTTCATTCGTGAAAATGGCGCGCCGATCGTTGTGAAAACAGACGGTCTGGCAGCGGGTAAAGGCGTGATCATCTGTGAGAGTGTTGAAGAAGCTTTTAAGGCCGTTGATGACATGATGGGTGAGAAAATCTTTGGCGATGCGGGTAACGAAATCGTCATTGAAGACTTCCTGCGCGGTGAAGAATGTTCTTTCTTTGCCTTGGTCGATGGTGAGCGCGCGCTGCCCTTAGCTGCGGCCCAAGACCATAAGGCGGCATATGATGGCGATAAGGGGCCAAATACGGGCGGTATGGGGGCTTATTCCCCAACGCCGATTGCGTCTCCTGAAATTTGTGACAAGATCATGGAAACGGCCATTACACCGTTGATTAAAACCATGGCGGCAGAAGGCTGCCCTTATAAAGGCGTGCTGTTTTGCGGCTTGATGGTTGAAAATGGTGTGCCAACGGTTTTGGAATATAACATCCGTTTTGGTGATCCTGAATGCCAAGTGCTGATGATGCGCTGGAAGTCTGATGTTCTTGAAGCGCTTGAAGCTGCAGCAGAAGGTCGCCTTGATGACATTAGCCTTGAGTGGCACGATGAAACCGCCATGGTTGTGGTCATGGCGGCAGAAGGTTATCCGGGGTCTTATGAGAAGGGCACCGAGATTAAAAACTTGGCTGATGCCAACGGGGTTGAAAATGCCTTTGTCTTTCATGCAGGCACAAAAGCTGAAGGCGATAAAGTGCTGGCAACAGGCGGGCGTGTTTTGGGCGTGACGGGTCGTGGTCAGTCTGTGAAGCAGGCTCAAGCCACCACATATCAGGCCGTTGATGCCATTGATTGGCCAAAAGGTTTCTGTCGTCGCGATATTGGTTGGCGCGCAGTTGAGCGTGAAAATAGCTAAGAGCTGTTTAGCCCTCTTTTAAAATTTGATGATATCCCCGATCTAGGTCCTAGGTCGGGGATATTTCATTTTGGCCTTTTTTATTTAAAAACATCACGCTGGTGGCGGCAATAAGCACCATGAGGGCGGAAACACCAAGACATGCCTCAAGCCCCGCCATTTGATAGACCAGACCAGAAAGCAAGGTGCCGAGCAAGCGCCCAACCGCGTTTGCCATATAATAAAACCCGACACTTAAAGAGACTTTATCGGCATCGCTATAGGCCACAATCAGGAAGGAATGCACAGAGGAATTAACCGCAAAAACAAGGGCAAACACCAAGAGGCCTGAAATGAGAATCCATGTGATGTCATCAGGCAGATAATAACAAGCCGCCGTAAGGCTTGCGGGTAGGATAAACAGGATAAAGCCCCAGAGTTTGGCAGCGTTTGCCCCGCTTTTTGCATCAGTCGTTTTGCGGGTGATTTTGGGCACAAAGGCTTGGATAATACCATAACCCACAATCCACGCCGCCATAAACAGGCCGATCTCATCAAAGCTCCAGCCGAGTTTTTCTGCCATGAAGATAGGTAGGCCAACCACAAACCAGACATCGCGCGAGGCAAACAAAAAGATGCGTGCAAAAGACAGGATGTTGATCTCGCGTGATTTGGAAAACAGATCTTTGCCCGTGATCTTGGATTTGGCTTTCCCAAGCTCCCGCTGAACAGCAGCAACGGCAAAGATCAAGATTAAGGCCAATGCCCCTGCCATTGACCAAAGCGCCATTTGAAAGCCCAGCATTTCCAGCAAAAGTCCGCCCAAGAAAAAGCCAATGCCTTTGAGCGCATTTTTTGATCCGGTGAGGAGCGAGACCCATTTAAACAAAAGCCCTTCATCGGCCACCACCAGTTTGACTGCACTTTTAGAGGACATTTTGGTTAGGTCCTTGGCAACCCCGCTTAGGGCTTGAGCCGCCATGACATAGGCGACAGAAAAGGCAATCGTCCAGCCTTCTTGTAATAAGGAAAGCATGGTGAGGGCGACAATCTGGGTTGAAAGCCCTGCAAATAAAGTGAGCCTGAGACCAAAACGCGCGCCAATCCACCCCCCGACAAAGTTGGTCACAATGCCCATGGCTTCATAAAGAAGAAACAGAAAGGCAAGGTCCAGCGGAGTGTAGCCAAGATGGTGGAAATGTAACAGGACCAGCATGCGCAAGGCCCCATCTGATAAGGTGAAGCCCCAATAGCTGGCTGTTACACAGGCGTAGTTTTTAAGCTCGTTGGTCATGTTTTTTCAGAAATCATCTGGGCAATATCGATCATACGGCTCACATAACCCCATTCGTTATCATACCACAGATAAACTTTCAGGTGGGTGCCATCGACCACAATGGTACTTGGCCCATCAATAATGACCGAGCGCGCATCGGTGGTGAAATCGGTGGAAACCAAGGGGCGTTTTTCAAAACCAAGAATATCCTTCAATTCCCCATTGGCTGCTTCTTCAAACAGGGCGTTGACCTCTTCAGCAGTAATTTCGCGTTTCATCTCAAAGCAAAAATCAGTGAGTGATCCGGTGAGCAGTGGAACGCGCACCGCATGACCATCGAGCTTACCTTTAAGTTCGGGATAAATAACCGCGACAGCGGTGGCAGAACCCGTTGTTGTCGGGACCAGTGAATTCACACCTGAGCGCGCCCGGCGTAAATCTTTATGCGGGCTATCTACAATAACTTGGGTATTGGTCAGGTCATGAATGGTGGTGAAGGAACCACGTTCAATACCGATTTTTTCATGCAGCACTTTAATGGCAGGCGCAATGCAGTTGGTGGTGCAAGATGCTGCCGTAATGATATTGTGCGTATCTGCGTCATAAAGATGCTCGTTCACCCCATAGACGATATTGAGCGCGCCTTCGGTTTTAACCGGGCAAGCCACCAGCACTTTTTTAATGCCTGCATCTAAAAATGGTTGAAGCAGCTCATCTGTGCGATATTTACCGGAACATTCTAACAAGAGATCAATGCCCAGTGCCGCCCAGTCAACGGCCTCTGGTGATGTTTCCTCACTATAGCTTAAGCGTTTGCCATCAATGGTGATGCTTTCAGGGGTGGAAGAAATCTCATGACCCCATGTGCCATGCACCGTATCAAATTCCAACAAGTGGGCCGCGCAGTCTGCCCCGCCTTTAGGCTCGTTAATATGGACAAATTCCAGCTCGGGATTATCCCAGCCCGCACGCAATACCAGCTTGCCCATGCGGCCAAATCCATTAATGGCGACTCTTAAGGTCATAGTTTTTTCCTTTAACGACAGAGTTCCGGTTGCCCGTTGCAACATTCATCTGAGAGAAAGTCGATCAGGGCATTCATAGAGTTAAAATTGGCAACATAGATGAGCGAGCGTGATTGGCGGGTGCGCTCAATCAAGCCTGCGTTTCGCATCTGGTTGAGATGGTGCGATAAGGTGGAGGCGGTAATCTCACAGTCTTTTGCAATATCACCTGCACATGCCCCTTCAGGCCCCATACGAACCAGATAGCGAAAAATCATCAGCCGTGCTTCATAAGAAAGGGCGGCTAACATGTCTGCTGCATCTTTAGTTTCCATATTTCGAAAATAATCGAAATAATAGATTTTTCAAGTGACATTTTTATGAAATTCTAAGGAGGGAGGTTATTATTGTATTGCAGGCTAAGATCAGCCATCTTGGCAGAACGTAATTTAAGGAGGAAACCCCATGGCCCCGCGTATTTACCTTGCCGGACCGGATGTTTTTTATAAAGACCCCATGGCGCAATGTGCTGAATTAAAGGCTTTATGTGCGGCGAACGGGTGTGAGGGGGTGTTTCCCATGGATGCGGGTTTGGATATTGCTTCTATGTCTAAACATGAGGCAGCACGGGCGATTTATCAGGCCAATATTGAGATGATTGATAGCTGTGATGGCATTATCGCCAATATGGAAATGTTTCGCGGCCCCGGTATGGATGGCGGCACGGCCTTTGAAATGGGCTACGGTGTTGCCAAAGCGATCCCGGTGGTGGGCTATGGCATCACTGAAAATTATCTCAAGCGTTGTCAGGCCTATTATGGGGAGCTTGAGCCCTCACACGGCCTGCAATTTGACCCCAAAGGGTTGATGGTTGAGGATTTTGATCTCTTGGATAATCTGATGATGGCGTGTGGGGCACAGGCCATTGTTGAAACGGCTGAAGAGGCCGTGAAATATCTTAGCCGTTTGTGCGTAACGGATTAATGAAGCTGATATAAAAGCTGAAGAACAGGCCGATCACCATTAAAATGATCAGCGGGCTTAAAAACACTAAAGGCCCCGCATGGCCCACACCCGTATGGGCGAGCAAGAAGATATGGGATTGCAGGCCAAAAGCACTGCAAAATGATAGGGCAAATGGTCCGTTAAAGGCCGTGCGTGTTATCCACATCCATAGACCCATAAGGACGGTTAAAGCGCTGATGATTAAAATCACATAGCTTAACCCGTAGGGCTCTTTCCAGATGCTGCGATAATGTTCAATCATAATACGAAAATAGGCCAGTGGCGCCTGAATGATGCGCGAAGAAGCGATATCCATTCGAATATCATCAACCGATTTATCAAGCAGGAAGCTTGCTTGCGTCATGGCATTGATGGCGAAACTGTCTTTTAATTGATCCAGTTGCTTTAATAAAAGAGCGCTTCGTTCTTCATGGGTCTCAAGACCCCAGATTTCTGTTCGAACAGGGCGAAGATCAGTTTCAATTTTTTCCCAAATCCCCGTGCGTGGGTCTTGTGTGGCATAAGGGGAGCTTTGGGTTGTCTCCATCAAAAGTGCATTGCCGTAGATATGCTGGGTCGCGGGCCTGAAATCTTGACCTTCATGCAGGGCTTTATACATGGTTGCCTCACTGATGGTGAGGGCAAGGCAGGCCAGTGCGGGCAAGAGAAAAGCTTTGGCTAAAGAACAATGGTTTTTAAGCGTGACCATGGGGGCCACAAAAAGAATAAGCGGCAGATAAGCCAGACCATATGGCTGGATGACCATACAAAGCCCAAGACTGAGCCCAAAGCCCAATAAATTGAGGAAATTGGCATAACGATAGGCTGAAATGATAAAGCCGATCATCAGTAAGCTTAGACTTAGAAATAGCGAGTCTGGGGAAAGCTTATAATGGATATCAAGAGTAAACGGATTGGTACAGAGCAGAACGACTGAGAGAATACCAAAGAGATGGTTTGTCGTTATTTTGAAGATACCAATGGAAATATGCACAAGGGCAAGGCTGAATAAAGCAATTTGCACATAAGAAATGACATGATTATCCGCAGAAAAAAGCTGGATAAGCTTTAAAAAAACCGGATAACCCAATGAGTGATTGGCAGAGAAATCAAGAAAGGTTTGAGAGTCCTCAACCAAAAGGTTCTGTGGGTTTAGCAATAAAACAGAAATGGCAATAAAGGCAAGCGGCACCAGCATATGGGCAAACAATGCAATTTTTGATAGCCGCGCTTTTAACATAAAAACTTTATTCCCGATCTTTAAGACGCCCTACAATGCATAAAAAACCATTAAAAAGCAAGCTTTTAGGCAAGTTTTGCAATAAAGTTCACCATGGATTGTAAAACCAGATCTTGAGATTGAAAATGAGGGATATGGGCGCAATCAGGCACCATGAACGGGGTCGCCGGGCCTGATGAGTTTTCTACAATGGATTGTACTTGATGCTGGGTGCCATATTCATCATTAATGCCCTGAATAACCAAAAGCGGACAGGTAATGTGGGGCAGGAGTTTTTCCATATTCCATTTTGCAAATTCAGGGGTGAGCCATGTATCGTGCCAGCCGCGAAAAGCTTTGTCCGTATTTCCACCATGGTAACGTTCAAGTTTTGGTTTGAGGGCACCGTCAAAATAAAGCTCACCTGCTTTGCGAATGCCCAGCAAAGTTACGTCCTCAACAAAGACATGGGCGGCTTCGGTGATGGCTGAGACCAGTTTGTTTGGGTGAAAGGCGGCATAAATTAAGGCGATGGAGCCCCCATCACTGTGACCAACCAGTAAAGGGCGCTCAATATTCGCCTGTTTTAAAACCGCAGGCAGCACATCACGGCCTTCGCGCTCAAGATAATCAATGGGGCGCGGCACCAAGCCCAAGGGGGAGGATTTACCAAAGCCGATACGCTCATAAACAAAGCCGTTAAGGCCGGTTTCTTGGCAGAGTTTTTCTGGAAAATCTTTCCAAAGTTCAAGACAGCCCAAGCCCTCATGAAGGAAAACCAGTGTGGGGCGGTCGCTCTTTTCTTCACAAAGAATAAGATGTTTGGCCCGCATGGTTTGAGAGTGCAGGGTAATGTCTTGGAAAATGGTCTTCACGATCGCACCGATGAGTTGCTGGTTATTTTTGTATAACTATACAACAGTTCGTATTGCGAACAATATTTAAATTATGTTTTCTCAGGTTTTAGCAACTCATTGATTATCTCAAGCAGGGTGTCAGGCAGAAACGGTTTTGAAAGTGTGCGTTCTGCCCCAATGCTTTGGGCAAATTCTAAAGGCTCGAAGCGATGGGAAGATACACCGCTCATGGCAATCACGGGAATAGACCCATGTAAGGCCATAATGGTTTCAAACCCACCGCGTTTAGGCATAAAAATATCTATGAGTGCGAGATCAACATTTGCCGTTTCAACTTTTTTAAGTGCCTCGTCACCATCTTGTGCACAGATTGTATTAAAACCTTTGAGCTCAAGATAGGTTTTAGTACTTTCTAAAACCATGGGATCGTCATCTACGATCAATATTGTTTTCATTTATCCCCCCGATAAAGAAAATGCCTATCTAAATGTAGTTATTTCTTACGTCAAAGCGATAATGACACATTTGTGATGAGATGCATCCTTTAAATGGGTGAGGAAATTTTTTAAGCGCTAAATTCTGTAAAAGGGCGTGGCAAGGTGAAATAGAAAGTTGCGCCTTTTCCAACCAAAGCATCGGCCCAAATCTCACCGCCATGGCGGTGGATGATACGTTGCACCGTGGCAAGACCGACCCCGGTGCCATCAAACTCTTTGGAAGAGTGCAGCCGTTGGAACGGGGTGAAAAGCTTATCGGCATAGTTCATGTCAAAGCCTGCCCCGTTATCTTGAATATAAAAGGTTTCTTGACCGTTTTTATCTGTGAGCCCTAAAAACAGAGAAGGCTCGTCATTAAGCTGGGTATATTTCCATGCATTACCAAGCAGGTTTTCAAGCATGATACGGACTAAGCGCTGGTCACCATAAGCTTTGAGGTTAGGGGAGATATGCACAGAAATATCGCGCTCAGGCTCATTTTGGCGCAGCTCAGTAATGATCTCATCAGCCAGGGCAGAAAGATTAAAATCTTTGCGATGCATTTCACCGCGTGTGGTGCGTGAGAGTTTGAGAAGATCGTTGATCAGGCGTTCCATCTTTTGTGTGCCTAAATGCACACGTTCAATATAATGTTGGGCTTGTTCATCAAGCTGTTCACTATATTCTTCCTGCAAAATATTGCTAAACCCACCAATGGTGCGCAAAGGTGCGCGCAGATCATGTGAAACTGAATAGGTAAAGGCTTCCATTTCCTTATTGGCGGTTTCAAGCTCACTTGTGCGTTGGCGCACGCGCTCTTCTAGGCGCAGGTTCAGTTGGCGAATGGTGTTTTGGTTTCTTTTAAGCTCATCTTCTGCCATATAGCGCTGTTGCAGCGTGTCATCAAAATCCGCCATGATGCTATTGAGTTTGCGCACCAATAAACCAAGTTCATCTTCATGATGGCCTGCTGGGGTATGTAGGTGGGTTTTACCGGGCTGGTTTGGGTCGATGGTGGCGAGATTTTGGATGGTCTGCATCACCGGGCGCCCTAGGGTGAAATAAAACAAAAAGCCAAAGAAGATGGCGAGAATGAGATTTCGAAAAATACCTGTCAGAATAACGAGACCTGCACGATCCAGAAAGTTTTGTGCAATAAGAAAGCGATCGACCAGCACCCGCATTTCCCCAATAACCGTTTGCCCACCAACGGCATAAAGAGGCACGGTGTAAAGGTTTTGATCTGTCCTGATCATGGGGCCGAGCCATTCCATATCATGCTTAATCGGCGGGCGCTCAAGGGAGGCCAGTTGACGACCAAAATCATCATTGATCTGGGCTGAATAGATCGGTTGATATTCAAACAAGCCCTTAACCACGCGCAAGGCCAGTTCATTATTCAAACTATAAGCAGCTTGAGAGGCAGATTCTTTGGTGGTGTTGAGAACCTGATGAACGGTTTCATCGATGCGTTTTTGCTCAGAATAAAAATCGAAAATGATTTGCCCAACGGAAATCACGATACCCAAGGTCAAGGCAACAAAAATAGCATTCCTTGTCTGGCGAAAGAAAAGCCTGTTGCTAAGTTTGATCGACATGAATTTCCCTGAGTATGACTTTGATCTTTTTGTCTTGGCAGGAAGTGTAATAGATTAAAATTAAACGCGCAAATTTATATGTAAATTGTTGAAAAAACGGGTCATGCTCCGCCCTCGCATCATTCCTTTTAAAAGTAGAAGGAATGATGACAAGAGGGAGTATGGAAAGCCGCTTTTTAAGTCAGTTGGGGCGCAACACTATGACCAAGGATAAATTCCTTCACCTTGCCAAAAGCACGGGCTTCAAGCTGGCGCACGCGTTCGCGTGAAATACCATATTCCATCCCCAATTCTTCAAGGGTTGGTGGCTCCTCTGAAAGATGGCGACGCTCAAAAATATCGCGATCACGCTCATTGAGGTTTTCTAAGGCTTCACCGACCACTTCACTGCGAAGGGCGCTGATTTGGCTGTTGCTTGCCATATGTTCAGGATTGGGGCGATCATCTTCCAAAAGGTCTTGATGTTCCCCACCTTCATCAATAGAAAGCGGTGCATTAAGCGACATATCGCGCGATGCCAAGCGACGGTTTAACTGGCGTACCTCATCAGGGGTCGCGTTGGTCTCATTGGCAATGGCTTGGGCCTGATCAGGTGTCAGCTCGCCATTATCCATGATCTCAAGCTTGTTTTTGGTGCGACGAAGCGAGAAGAACAGCTTCTTTTGTGCTGCCATCGTGCCAAGGCGTACCATAGACCAGCTTTGCAGGATATATTCAGTGACCGAAGCCCTGATCCACCACATGGCATAGGTAGATAAGCGAAAACCTTTTTCAGGCTCAAACTTCTTCACAGCTTTCATCAGCCCGACGTTACCTTCTGAAATCAGATCAGCAACAGGCAGGCCATAGCCTTTGTAACCCATAGCGATTTTGGCAACCAGACGCAGGTGGCTTGTTACCAGCTTATGGGCGGCATCTACATCGCCACTGTCGTGGAAACGTTTTGCCAGCATATATTCTTCATCTGCGCTGAGCATGGGAAACTTCCAGGCTTCGCGCAAAAATGTATTCAAACTGTCACCGGAATCACGCGGCAATGCGGGTAGGTTGGCAGAAAGAACGGACATGGTGTAACTCCCTATTCTCATTTATAGGCGGTCGTGACCATGCGATCGAAAATAAATCTGGGTCACAACCAAACACGCTAAAAACGATGCACGTGTTCAAAAGAAATATGTTTGTGTTATTGCCGGTGCATTAAAATCCATGCACAGGAACCATAGCGTTACATTTGAGAAGAGAGAGTGAAGTAGATCACAGTCATGGTCATATCCTTTAAAAGCAATACGAATTTATGGTCACGTTTTTGTGATCCCCACTAAAAATGTGCGAGATCAACTGGTAAAAAGTCCCCAAATATGGGCAACCTTCCCGTTATGTTCTCCATTATGGGGATTTTATCGGGTGAGTCAAGAATAACTCATTTATTTAGTCGAGTATTTCTTTTATAAGACGGTATTCCTGCAAAAGTGGGAAATTTGGTATATTGAATTTATGGCATTCTTGATCCCTGCTTTTTTTTGCGGGAATGACGAGGTGAGTGATGACCCTACCTATTATTATCGGCATTTCCGGTGCTTCTGGTGTGATTTACGGCGTGGAGCTTTTGCGCGCCCTAAAAGAGATCGGTCATCCCACCCATCTGGTGGTCAGTGATAGTGCACAGGTTAATCTAGAACTGGAAACCGATGTTTCTTTGGACGAGGTCAAAGCCTTGGCTGATGTGGTCCATGATACAAAAAATATGGGCGCTTCCATTTCCAGCGGGTCGTTTAAAACCAAGGGGATGATTATAGCGCCTTGTGCGATTAAGACCTTATCGGGTGTGGCCACATCGGATAATTCAAACCTGTTGATCCGCGCAGCTGATGTTTGTTTAAAAGAGCGTCGCCGCCTTGTCATGATGGTGCGCGAAACACCGCTTCATAAAGGCCATCTTGAATTAATGGCAAAATGCGCAGACCTTGGCGCAACCATATTGCCTCCGGTTCCCGCCTTTTATCATAAGCCCCAAACGGTTGAAGACATTATCCATCAATCCATTGGCAAGGCCTTGGACCAGTTTGATATCGAGCATAATTTGTTTGAGCGCTGGAAAGGTGTGTAAAGCCTCTGTGCCCCTGCTTGCCTTTCGTCTCTCCAGCTTTTACATCAGCATTTTTTTCGTCATTGGCTGTATGCTGCCCTTCTGGCCTGTGTGGTTGCAAGCCCGTGGCATGAGCGGGGTGGAAATCGGCATTCTCACTGCCATTCCGGTTTTGGGTAAAGTGGTGTTCTCCCCGCTGTTTGCCAGTTTGGGCGATAAGTTGGGGGAGCGAAAAAGGCTGATGCTGTTTTTCACCGCCACCTCCTTTTTTTGCTTTGCTGCCTTTTATTTCGTGGAAAGCTTTTTCGCCTTATTTATGGTCTCGCTCTTTTACGGTATAAGCTGGGCACCAATCATGTCGTTTGGCGATAACATTACCTTGTTATCTACGCGTAAAACCAAAATCCAGTATGGGCGCATGCGTTTGTGGGGGTCCTTAAGTTTTATTGCCATGTCCGCAGGGTTTGGCTTTATTTTGGAACTGACGAATGAGCAGGTGATTTACTGGACGATTTTAATCTCCATCCTCCTCACCTTGATGGCAATTTTAGGTTTGCCCGATGTGCGCATTGCGCCTTTGGGTCGGGCTGGCAAACCTGTGCGCACCCTTTTGATGGATCGAAAATTTCAGTTTTTTATGGCAACGGTGGCCTGTATTCATGGCTCCCACGCGCTTTATTATGCCTTTGCAACGCTTCATTGGCGCAGCCTTGGTTATAGTGACGGGTTTATCGGCTTTTTATGGGGGGAAGCTGTGGTGGCGGAAGTGATCTTTTTCATTTTTGGTGGGCGAATCGGGGCGCGTTTTGCCCCTTCAAGCTTGTTGCTTCTCGCCGCCATCGCCTGTGTGCTGCGTTGGGGCATACTGGCTTATGATCCGGGCCAAGGGGTACTTTTAGCGGTGCAAACCCTTCATGCCTTTAGTTTTGGGGCCATGCATTTAGGCGCGATGGCTTTCATGAGTCGCGCAGTTTCCCTTGAGTTTTCAGCCACAGCCCAAAGCCTTTATGGCGCCTCTGCTTATGGGGTGGGTGCGGGCATCACGCTGCTATTTGTTGGCTATTTCTATGAGAGCTTTGGGGTCGAGGCCTTTTTTATAATGACTCTAATGGGTGTTTTAGGCATCCTTTTGGGCCTTGCACTGAGACAGCATGAAAAACGCTCTGTGTAATTGACCCGCTAATGATCATTTGGATTAAATTCAATGAACGCGCCGCACCGCCGCAAAGAGTGGCTGGAGTTTAAAGACTGGTGTGGGCAGAGAAAGCTTAAGGCTTTTCCCGCCCATCCTTGGACTCTGTCTGCTTATATTGTTTGGCTGGAAGCCCATCGTCGTTATCGCACCCTTCACAAACGCATGGATGTGATTGCGCGTGTCCATATCCGCGCCTGTGTGCATTCTCCTGATCAAGAAGATTTGGTCAAACGCACCCTTGAAGCAATAGAAGCCAGACGCGCAGCAGGCCCGCATAAATCCTTTACAGGCAAAGACCTGTTAGAGCCGAAAAAACGCAAACTCAAACTTGCGGAAAAAGCTGAGAAGAAAAAGCTCAGTCATTTGCCACGTCTGGTCTCAAAACGTCCCCAACCCGAAATATAAAACCAAATAAGTGTGAGTTATTTCACTGTTTGGTAATATACTATTAAATACAATATACTCGACAAAATTTTTAAGGGTTTGGGTTTATGGAAATTTGGCAGCGTTTTAAAAAGCCATTGATTGCAGTTGGTATTGTTGTGGCGGCAATTGCGATATTTGCGGTTTTAAAGGCAACCAAACCACAGACACCTTTAAAAGAAGTCGAAGAACGTTTCTGGCCTGTGCAAACCCAAGAGGTTGCGTTTGGCGATGTGAAGCCGATTTTGCAAAGCTATGGTGAAATTCGCGCAGGCCGCGAGGCGGAATTGCGCGCCCAAGTCTCTGGCACGGTGATTTCCGTTCATAATGATTTAGGCGATGGGGCCTCGGTGCGCGCTGGTGATGTGCTGGTGACCATTGACGGGTTTGATTATCTCGCCACTGAAAAAGAACGCCATGCGGATTTAAAAGAAGCCGAAGCCAAGCTTGAAGAATTTAAGACCATGTTGGTGGGTGAAGAAAAGCTCCAGCCTGTTGATAAAAGGCAAGTCAATCTGGCCTCGCGCGAGGTAGAGCGCCAACGAAAATTGCTCAAACGCTCAGCCGTGAGTAAAAAGGCCTATGATGATGCGCTGACCAACTTAAATGATCGCAAGCAAAAACTGCTGGTGCGCGAACAAACTATTGCGCGTTATAAATCCCAAGTTATTCAGGCTGAATCGAGCCTTGAAAAAGCCAAAACCGCCCTGAGCAAAGCCCAGCGTGATGTGGCTGACACCCAGCTTAAAGCACCTTTTGAGGGTTTTTTAACAGATACGGATGTGACAGCAGGTAAGCAGGTTTCCACCTCAGACCGTTTGGGTCGCTTAATCTCTTTAGAGCGTTTAGAGGTGAGTTTCCATGTTAGTGAAGCTGATTATGCCCGTTTAACCCGCCTTAATGACTTAAAAGGGCGTAAAGTCAGCGTCAATGTAAGGCGCGGTGATAAAATCGCCTCATATGAGGCTGAAATCATCCGTATTGATGCCCGTGTGGACGCCACAACGGGCGGGCGTAAAGTTTTTGGTACTCTGTCTGGTCTGACGTTAAATACGGACCTGCGCCCCGGTGTGTTTGTTGAAGTGGGCATTCCGGATGAGACTTATCAAAATGTGGTTTCGCTTCCTGCGCGTGCGGTTCATGACAACAGCTTTGTCTATGTGGTGAAAGACGGGCGGCTTTATCAGCGCCAGATCAAAGTGGCTGCGCGCGATGGGGCGAATATGTTGATCAGCGAAGGCTTGCAAGGCGGAGATATCATCTGTGTCACCCGCTTTGCTGAAATGGGCATCGGCGTGAAGGTGATGATCAAATGACGATGGGTCATA
Organism: Candidatus Terasakiella magnetica; assembly: GCF_900093605.1. Lineage (NCBI taxonomy): Bacteria > Pseudomonadati > Pseudomonadota > Alphaproteobacteria > Rhodospirillales > Terasakiellaceae > Terasakiella > Terasakiella magnetica. The sequence continues at coordinate 35,858 of NZ_FLYE01000005.1, read as the reverse complement.
ATGAAAGCCGGTTTAATCTGGTCAGCATTTTCACACGCCATCGCACGGCCCCAAACCTATTGATGTTTTTGATGATCCTGCTTGGTGTGGTGGGGTTGATGCGCTTAAATGTGCAGTTTTTCCCAAGCTTTGGCATTGATGTGGTTTCCGTCTCGGTGAAATGGTCCGGTGCGGGGGCTGAAGATGTGGATGCCAATATCGTGCAGGCCCTTGAGCCTGAGCTGCGTTTTTTAGATAACGTTAAACATGTCAAATCCACCTCTAATGAGGGTTCGGCCTCAATCTCCATTGAGTTTGAAGCGGGTACTGAAATGCAGACCGCGCTATCAAATGTGGAAACAGCCATTGGCGGGGTGACGACCTTACCTGAAGATAGCGAAAAGCCTGTGATTAACCGGGTGGTGCGCTATGAGCCCATTACCCGCTTGTTACTCAGCGGGCCATATCCTGAAGCCGCCCTAAAAGCCATGGCAAAAGAAATGCGCGATGAGCTCTTGGCGCGCGGGGTGGATAAGGTCGATCTAAATGGGGCGCGCGATGAAGAGATTTGGGTGGATGTGCTGCCTGAAACCCTGCGTCGTCTCGATATGACCATTGATGATATTGCCAATCGTATTGCACGCATTTCTCAAGATATCCCCGCAGGAGTGACAGGGGGCGCTCAAGCCAAGCAAATCCGTGGTCTGGGTGAGGTGAAAACCGCTGAAGGTGTGGCAGATATCGAGATTTTGGCACGCCAAACGGGTGAGAAACTTAAATTATCTGATATAGCACAAGTGTCTGAGCGCTTTGAAGAAGATGGCGTGGAAGTGCGTTTTCAAAAAAATCGCGCTGTTGAATTACAGGTGCGTCGTTCCACCACTGCTGATGCGCTGGTGGTGGATAAAATTGTGAGCGAGTTTCTTACTGAAGTGCGCCCAAGCCTGCCGCCAAACATGCGTTTGGATCAATATGAAATTCAGGCCAATTTGATTAAAGACCGCATTAATCTCTTGCTTGATAATGGCCTGTCCGGTCTGGCTCTTGTGCTTGCCATTTTGTTTTTATTTTTAAATACACGGGTGGCTTTTTGGGTGGCAGCAGGCATTCCGGTTTCCATCCTTGCCACCATGTTTGTCATGAAGCTTTCAGGCCAGTCCATTAATATGGTCAGCCTGTTTGGCCTGATCATGGCAATCGGGATCGTGGTGGATGATGCCATTGTGGTGGGGGAACATTCTGAAACCTTGCGCCGGCGTGGGCTTTCCCCTGTGGAAGCCGCAGAAGGGGGGGCATTGCGTATGCTGACCCCTGTTTTTGCCTCCAGCCTCACCACCATTGCAGCCTTTATGCCCTTGCTTGCCATTTCAGATATTATGGGCCAGATCATAGCAGCGATCCCTTTTGTGGCGATCTCGGTGATTATTGCCAGTTTGATTGAATGTTTCCTCATTATGCCGGGCCATATGCGCCACGCCCTTAAAGGCAAGCCTGAAGAAGCCAATGGTTTTAGAAAGAAGTTTAACGACAAGTTCAACCATATCCGTGATGTGCATTTTGCCAATTTGACCTATCGCGTGTTGGAATATCGCTATGTCACCTTGGCAACGGCTGTGGCTTTTTTAATCATCAGTTTTGGCCTTGTAGCAGGCGGGCGTGTGGGCTTTCAGTTCTTTAAAGGACCAGAGGCCGAGCGGGTCTATGCCAATGTGGAAATGGTCGCAGGGACCCCGCGCAGTGAAACCCAGATTATGGTGGATGAGCTTGAGCGCGCGCTTTATATCGCCAATGAAGAACTTGGCGGAGAGTTGATTAAAACCCATGTGGCAAAAATCGGCACACGGGTGTCAGCAGGGGGCGGTCATGGGGGCTCGTCTTCCTCAGCAGGCAGTGACCATCTGGGCGGGATTTATGTGGAGCTGATTGAGTCCGATAAACGCGATATCCGCACAGAAGAATTTTTAAATATGTGGCGCAAAAATCTGGATCAAAAGGCGGGTTTGCAAAAGCTCACCCTCATTCCGGTTCAAGCAGGCCCGCCTGGGCGGGATGTGGATATCCGCATTAATGGCGATGATATTCAAAACCTCAAGGCCGCAGCCAATGATGTAGTGGGATTGTTAAAACGTTATCCCGGTATTTCTGCCATTGAAGATGACTTACCCTATGGTAAGGAAGAGGCGATTTTAGAAGTCACACCCCATGGTCAAGCCTTGGGCTTTACCACACAGGATGTGGCGCGTCAGGTGCGTGACAGTTTTGATGGTGCGATTGCCAAACGCTTTCCACGTGGTGATGAAGAAGTCTTGATCCGCGTGCAGTTTGACCGCGCCCATATCTCACAAACCAGCCTTGATGGGCTTTATCTGCGCAGCCCAAGCGGGGCAGAAGTGCCCTTAAGCCAAGTGGTCAATGTGCGCACCGAAACGGGTTTTGCCACGGTAAAGCGTGAAGATGGCACCCGTCAGGTCTCCATCACGGGAGAGCTTAATAAATCTGCCACCAGTACAGGCCAGATCATTGAGGCTTTAGAGCGCGATGGGGTGGATGATATTGCAGCAAAACATAAGGTGAGTGTTTCATTTGCCGGTAAAGCAGAAGAGCAAAAACGCACCTTTGGTGATATGCTCACAGGGGTCGTGGTTGGCTTTAGTGCCATTTACATCATTTTGGCATGGGTCTTTTCCAGTTATTCAAAACCCGTTGTGGTGATGTCGGTCATTCCCTTTGGGTTTGTGGGGGCGGCCTTTGGGCATTTCATCATGGGCTATGACTTAACGATTTTAAGCCTTGTGGCGCTGGTGGGCTTAAGCGGCATTGTGATTAACGATTCCATCATTTTGGTCTCAACGGTGAAAGAGCATCTTGATATGGGTGAAGATTCCTTAACCGCCATTGCACAAGGCACGATTGAGCGTTTGCGCGCCGTGATCCTGACTTCTGCCACCACCATTGGCGGGCTGACACCCTTGATGTTTGAAACGAGCCTTCAGGCACAATTTCTCATCCCCATGGCTATTACCATTGTCTTTGGCTTGATGGTGGCGACTTTGCTTGTGCTGGTGGTTGTGCCTGCCCTTTTAGCCGTGATGGAAGATATGAAGAATTTGCGCACAGGGATTCCCTTTTTAAAGAAAAGTGTCTAGTGTGTTCCTTGTGAAAGCAGGGGGCTCTTTTTAAAGCTTTTCTGTTTGGCAAAGGGAAAACACAGGTAAATTCATGAGCGCACTGACTCAAAGCACAGCATGGCAGGCCTTAGAGGCTCATCATCGGGAGATCAAACCGCTGCATATGCGCGATTTGTTTGAACAAGACCCGGAGCGTTTTGAAAAATTCTCTGAGCGCTCAACTGGTTTGTTGCTGGATTATTCCAAAAACCGCATCACCGAAGAAACCATGAAGCTTTTGTCAAATCTGGCAGATGAATGCGGTGTGTTAAAAGCGCGCGATCGCATGTTTGCGGGTGAACATATCAACATGACAGAAGACCGCGCGGTTTTCCATGTGGCGCTTCGCAACAGGTCTGAGCGCCCCATGATGGTGGATGGGCGCGATGTCATGCCCGATGTGCGCGATGTGCTAAATAAAATGCGCCGTTTTACCCAAGATGTACGCTCAGGCACATGGCGCGGTGTGACCGGGCGTCATATTAAAACGGTGGTCAATATCGGCATTGGCGGGTCTGACCTTGGCGTGATTATGGCCTTGCAGTCTTTGCGTAGCTATCAGCGCGATGATCTTTCCCCGCGCTTTATCTCAAATGTGGATAGCTCCCACCTTGTGGAGACTTTGCGCAACCTAGACCCGGAAACAACGCTTTTCATTGTGGCCTCAAAAACATTTACCACCCAAGAAACCATGCTCAATGCCACATCTGCGCGTTCATGGTTGGTAAAACGTCTGGGCTCAGGTGCGGTGTCAAAACATTTTGTGGCGGTTTCCACCAATGAGGAAAAAGTCGCGGATTTCGGCATTGATACGGATTATATGTTTCCCTTTTGGGATTGGGTCGGCGGGCGTTATTCCACATGGTCGGCGATTGGTCTCGCGATTGCGCTGGTCATCGGCATGGATAAGTTTGAAGAAATGCTTGAAGGCGCGCACGCCATGGATGAGCATTTCAGAACCTCACCCATTGAACATAATATGCCGGTTATCATGGCGCTTTTGGGGGTGTGGTATTCCAACTTTTTTGGCTGGTCCACCCATGCGGTGCTGCCTTATGATCAGTATTTAACGCGTTTTCCACAATATCTTCAGCAAGTGGATATGGAAAGCAATGGCAAGCGGGTTGATCTGGAAGGCCGTCCAGTTGATTATTCCACAGGGCCGATTGTTTTTGGTCATGCAGGCACCAACGCGCAGCATTCGTTTTTTCAGCTTCTTCATCAAGGCAGTTGGAAGTGTTCCATGGATTTTATCGGGGTGGCAAATAACCACCATCCTTTGCGCGAACATCAGACTATTTTACTCTCAAACTTCTTGGCTCAGACCAAAGCCTTAATGCGTGGTAAAACCGAAGATGAGGTGCGCGCAGAACTCAAAGCCGAAGGCCTGAGCGATGAAAAGATCGATCTGGTCGCCCCGCATAAGACATTTCCGGGAAACAAGCCGACCAACTCGATCATCTTGCCCTTGGTGACGCCTTTTACCATTGGTCAGTTGCTTGCCCTTTATGAGCATAAAATCTTTGTTCAGGGGATTTTGTGGAACATCAATTCCTTTGACCAATGGGGTGTGGAATTGGGCAAGGAACTGGCAAGCGAGATTAAACCAAAACTGATGGGCGAAGTGCCGATTATGGATGAGGATTCATCAACGGCTGGCTTAATTCACTATATGAAACGACTGAAGAAAGAATTTATCTAATTATGGGTATCCGTCTTCTCCCCCAAACATTGATTAACCAAATCGCCGCCGGTGAGGTGGTGGAACGCCCCGCTTCAGCCATGAAGGAATTGGTGGAAAATGCCATTGATTCTGGGGCTTCTAAAATTGATGTGGTGATGAAAGAAGGCGGGCGTGTGTTGTTATCCGTCACCGATGATGGTTGCGGCATGGGACCGGAAGAACTCGAACTTGCCGTGCAGCGCCATGCCACCTCAAAAATCCCGGATGAAGACCTGTTTAATATCGATACCTTAGGCTTTCGGGGTGAGGCCTTGCCCTCTATTGGTTCGGTTGCGCGCATGTCCATTACCTCGCGCACCAAAGAAGCGGAAAACGCTTGGTGTATCCGCGTTGAAGGCGGTGAGATAGAAGGGCCAGAACCCGCTGCCCACCCCCAAGGGACCCGCGTTGAAGTGCGCGATTTGTTTTTTGCCACGCCCGCGCGCTTAAAATTTTTAAAAGCCCCGCGTACAGAGTTAAACCATGGTTTGGACATGATGAAACGTCTTGCCATGTGCCACCCAGAGATCAGCTTTACCCTTTCTGATGGGGTGCGCAGCTTGTTAAAACTGCCCGCCAGCCATGGGGATTTGTTTGAAGCCATGCTGGAGCGTTTGCGCGGCATTATGGGGCGTGATTTTGCTGAAAATGCCATTGCGATTGATGTGGAGCGTGAAAATGTGCGCCTAAGGGGCCATATCAGCTTGCCGACGTTAAATAGGGGCAATAACGCGCTTCAATTCTTTTTTGTCAATGGTCGCCCAGTTAAAGATAAGCAGCTTTATGGCGCGGTGCGTGCAGCCTATCGTGATTTTCTTGCCCATGATCGCCATGCGCTTTTAGCCCTGTTTATTGAACTGCCCCCGCGCGCCGTTGATGTAAATGTGCATCCGGCAAAGGCAGAGGTGCGTTTTCGCGATGCCCAAGGGGTGCGTGGCCTGATTGTAAGCGGGCTTAAAAAAGCATTGGGCGGCGCTGGTCATTTAGCTTCCACCACGGTGAGTGAAGAAGCCTTAGCCTCCATGCAAGCGCCTCATCAAATGGATGCACAAGCCGTTGAGATGGCGCGCGCTATTACCTCAAGACCTGCAGGGGGCGGGGGCTTTGGGCATTATAATCCCATGCCAAATCCTTCCCAAGGCATGCGCGAGGCCGCAGCTGTTTTTCAGGCTCCTTTAAGTGGGCTTGATGCCCCACCGCAAGCCGATGTGCGCCAGTCTTCAGATGTGGAGATGAGCGATCCCCCTGCTGAATATCCTTTAGGTGTGGCACGCGCACAGCTTCATGAAACTTATATTGTCGCCCAAAGTGGCGATGCCATCATCATGGTGGATCAACATGCCGCCCATGAACGTTTGGTTTATGAACGTATCAAGAAAGATTTGGACGATAACGGGGTCAAGCGCCAAGGCCTGTTGATCCCCGAAGTGGTTGAGCTGGATATGGCAGATGCGGACCGTTTGGTTACCCGTGCAAGTGAGCTTGAAGAAATGGGGCTTGTCTTGGAAAATTTTGGTTCTGGCACAGTCGTGGTGCGTGAAGTACCTGCCATGCTTGGGGCCAAGGTGGATGTTCAGGGCCTGATTCAGGATATTGCTGATAGCTTAGCAGAGGTCGATGAGGCCATGGCTTTAAAAGATAAGCTGATGGATGTCTGTGGCTCCATGGCGTGTCACGGTTCTATTCGTGCAGGTCGCCGCTTAACACTGGATGAAATGAATGCACTGTTGCGTGAAATGGAAGCAACGCCCCATTCCGGTCAATGCAAACACGGCCGTCCGACCTATGTGGAGCTTAAGCTTAAAGATATCGAACGGCTGTTTGGACGTAGTGGTTAAGCCTTGCCGACTCTTATCGTTTTGGCGCCATTTTATAAGATAATATAGCCATGATCGCATAAAAATGATGGGAGGCGGTCATGGACTTATTCTTTGTCCTTTGACCATGTTGATGGTGACAACGCTTGTGGCACCTATTTTGCTGAAATATATTTATGGCGATCAGGGCTGTGGTTAGAATTTGTTAAGGCTCTTGTGCTATGACAAAGTCATGATGAAACGCATGACATATATTTTTTCTTTTGTGACGGCTCTGGTCCTGTCTTCAGGGGCTTTTGCCGCCGGTTTTGAGTTTTTAGGCCCCCATGGTGATTGGGACGTTTTTGCTGATAAAAAGGCAAAAGCTTCTGTGTGCTATATTGCCTCCGTTCCCACCAAGGCCAGCCATTCTAAAAAACGCAGTGACATTTACGTTTTAGTGACGTTGCGCAAAAACGAAGGTTTTAAGGATGTGGTGAGTTTCCATCAGGGCTACCCACTGAAAAAGAACAATGATGTTCGCGTTCAGATCGGTAAAAAAGGCTATAAGCTGTTTGGCTCTGGTGAAACTGCCTGGACTTATGAAGCCAAAGACGATGCATCCTTAGTCAAAATGATGCGCGCAGGCTCAAACATGAGCGTGAAGGGGACCTCCACACGCGGGACAAAAACCACAGATGTTTATTCCCTTAAAGGGATTTCTGCGGCTTATAAGACCATGCGCAAGGCTTGCTCGAAGTAATTTAACGATTAAAAGCGCGATCCGGGTTGGTTGAGGAAAGCAATTTCCTCTTCCGTACTGGCGCGGCCCAAGACGTCATTGCGATGGGGGAAACGGCTGAATTTTTCAATCACCATCTGGTGCTTAACGGCATATTCGCTGTAGCCTTCATCACCTAATGTGTTGATCAAGGTAACACTGGCGTTTTGATCTACAGCACTTTCGCTATGTTCCATCGGCAGATAGAGAAACAGTCTTGGCCCCAGGGGAAGATGCTGATCAAACCCCATCTCAACCGCATGGCGGGTGATTTTGCGCGCTTGAGCATCGGTTGCAAAAGCTTTTTTGGAATCGCGAAACATATTGCGCGGGAATTGGTCAAGCGCGATGACCAAGGCAACTGCACCCAGTGGCGTGTTTTGCCAGTTTTGCAGCTCACCTTTAGCGGCCTTTTCATAGACTTCTGAAAATTCATCAGTGATCTGTTTGTCAAAATCAGCATTTTTAACCCACCATTCTTCACGGTGAGTGGCCATTTCAGCCGGATTGATGCTGTTAAACCAGAAAGTCAGGATGCGGTTGATATCTTTACTCATGGCTCACTCTTTTTTATCAAGAAAAACAGGCGGCAACCAATTGCTGGAAGGCGTCGGCGCGGTGGCTGATTTTATGTTTTTCAGCCGGGTCCATTTCGGCAAAGGTAATGTCATACCCGTTGGGGATAAAGGTTGGATCATAACCAAAACCTTTCTCACCACGTGCAGGCCATGTCATTTGGCCTTCAACACGACCTTCAAACACTTCTGTATGACCATCAGGCCATGCAAGGGAAAGTGCACAGATAAAGGCGGCTGAGCGATCAGCCTTTTGCTCAATGGTGTCATATTCAGCCACCGCATCAGCAACTTTTTTCTGGGCACGATCAAAATCTTTGCGCGGGCCTGCCCATCGTGCTGAATAGATGCCCGGTGCGCCGCTTAAAATAGCAACGCTAAGACCGGAATCATCAGCAAGTGCAGGCAGGTTTGAGGCTTTGGCGGCTGCTAAAGATTTAAGCAGGGAGTTTTCTTCAAACGTTTCACCGGTTTCATCAGGTTCAGGCAGGTTTAAATCGCCCGCTGAAATAACTTCCATACCAAAAGGGGCAAGAAGGTCCTGAATTTCACGTACCTTGCCCGCATTATGGCTGGCAATAACGAGTTTTCCGGCTTCGAGTTTGCGCATGATTTTACTCCAGACCTAAGGCTTCACGCTGTTTAATAGCTAACTCCCCAATGCCTTTTTGGGCAAGGCTAAGAAGTTGCATGAATTCATCTTGGGAAAAGGGATCTTCTTCGGCTGTACCTTGAATTTCCACAATGCCATTGCTGCCTGTGAGCACAAAGTTGGCATCAGCCTGAGCGTTACTGTCTTCATCATAATCCAGATCAAGAACAGGCGTGCCTTCAAAAATACCACAAGAAACCGCAGCCACTTCACAAGTGAGCGGAATGGTTTCCAACTTGCCTTCTTCCCTCATTTTTTGAAAAGCCGCATACATGGCGACATAGGCCCCCGTAATGGAGGCTGTGCGTGTCCCGCCATCAGCCTGGATCACATCACAATCCACACGGACTTGAATTTCGCCCATGGCTTTAAGGTCACAGACCGCGCGCAAGGAGCGACCGATCAGGCGTTGAATTTCTTGTGTGCGACCCGATTGTTTTCCGCTTGAGGCTTCACGACGCATGCGACCGTGGGTGGAGCGTGGCAACATGCCATATTCTGCTGTCACCCAGCCCTCACCGGAGCCACGCATCCAACCGGGGACTTTTTCTTCCACGGTGGCGGTGCATAAAACATGGGTGTCACCAAATTTAATCAGGCAGGAACCTTCTGCATATTTGGAGAAACCCATTTCAAAGCTGATGTCGCGCAGTTGGTCGGCAGCGCGGCCGCTTGGACGTGTCATAGGTCGATCAGATCGTCTTCGATGATGGAGATATTGAGATCATAAGACACTTCGCCTTCGTCTTCGTCACGGTGCAGCACGCCAATGAATTCGTCCAGAACATAGACTTCAATCGGGTGTTCCGGCTTCTTTGGCGGTTGGATGCGGATTTTGTCGTTACCAAATGTTTTGCGCAGGTGCGCGGTGACTTTTTGGATTTCGTCCATCGTGATCATTTTTTCGTATTCCCATACAGCGTGAATTTGTTAACTCGGGTGTACCATAGGGTTTTGGTCAAGGACAATAGTTAACACGCAAGAAGATTGAGGAAGCCATGGTAAAGATAAAGAAGCAAGGCTGAAAATGTGCTATTGTGGTCTGGTAATTAAATGGGTGTCTGCTTTATGAGACTTTTGTTTTTGGCTGTTTTTATGGGGCTTATGGGGTTGGCAAGGCCCGCTCAGGCCCATGAATGCAACAAAGTCATTGCAACGGCCCATCCTGAATATCCGCCCTATCACTGGAAGGCTAATGGCAAAATCATTGGGGCCAGTGTTGCGCTGACTAAAAAGATATTTGATGAACTTGGTATAGAGTTTGAGGCCCGTTATGAGGGGCCGTGGAAACGGGTGTTGAGTTCTGCCAAAGCGGGCCGATTTGATATGGTGCTTGCCTTAAAGAAAACCCAAGAGCGTGCGCTGTTTTTAGAATTTACCACAAAACCGATTGCGCCTAACCCATTTGCGGTTTTTATGAAGGCGAATTCAGCCTTTGAATATGATGAATGGGCCGATCTCATCAATAAAAAAGGCGGTAAAAATGCCGGGGACCGTTATGGGGGCTCTTTTGATTCATTTGCGCAGAAATTTTTGACACTTGAAGATGGTTTTTCCACAGAAAGTAATTTGAAAAAACTTTTAAGCGGTCGCACGGAATATTTCATTCATGGGCGTTATGTGGGGTTGGCGCATTTTTCAACACTTAAAAATGGTGATCAGGTAAAGCCCCTTGAGGTCAATATCAATGACGGCGTGATCCATAGTGGGTTTACCAAAGGCTCTCCCTGTAAGGTTTTTCTGCCCTATGTGTCGCGTCGTTATGGGGAAATGTTGCAAAGTGGTGAAGCTCAACGGACCTTGTTGGAATATGTTGATCGTTGGGCAGAATTTGCAAAGTCTGAGCAGAAGAATTGACGCATCAGGGTATCCGCACTAAATTTCTTTCATGTTAAGTAATTTAAACGATAGATCGCGTGATATTTTTAGGCGCATTGTGGATGCTTATATGGCAACGGGTGAGCCTGTGGGCTCACGCACGGTTTCCAAATTGCTGGAAAATTCCTTATCGCCAGCCTCCATTCGCAATGTGATGGCTGATCTTGAAGATATGGGGTTGCTCCATTCCCCCCATGCCTCTGCCGGGCGGATGCCAACGGAAGCGGGGTTGCGCCTGTTTATCGACGGGGTGATGGAAATTGGTGATTTACCGGAAATGGAACGGCGCACCATTGATGCAGAATGTGCAGCAAAAGGTCGCCAGTTTGATGATGTGATGAATGAGGCCTCAGGCATGATTTCGGGCCTGTCCGGTTGTGCCTCACTCGTGTTTGCGCCAAAAGCGGATTCGCCGCTGAAACATATTGAATTTGTCAATTTATCACCGGGGCGCACCTTGGTGATTATGGTGATGGAAAATGGCGTGGTGGAAAACCGCGTGATTGAAACCCCACCTGATATCCCACCCAGTGCCTTGGTGCAGGCCAGTAATTATCTGGGGGCCAAGCTGGTTGGGCAAACCGTTTCAGGCGGGGTTGATGAAATAAACAAGGAATTGCAAAGCCATAAGGCGCAACTTGATGAGCTGACAACCCGCGTTGTGGAAACCGGATTGGCCCAATGGGCAGGTGGTTCAGCTGATTCAGGCTCGCTTATTGTGCGTGGACAGGCCCATTTATTGGATGATATATCCGCCGTTGGCGACCTAGAACGCATCCGCTCGTTATTTGAGGCTTTGGAAACGAAAGAAACCCTGCTAAAGCTTCTGCGCCTTGCGGATCATGCAGAAGGCGTACAAATATTTATTGGGTCGGACAATCCGTTGTTTAACGTGTCCGGCTGCTCTATGGTGGTGGCCCCGTTTCATGACGGTCATCAAAAAATTGTCGGCGCCATTGGTGTGATCGGTCCAACCCGTATCAACTATGCGCGCATCATTCCGATGGTTGATTATACCTCTAAGGTTATCGGCCGTTTAATTGGTTAACTAGGTTAAAGAGAAGACAAAATGTCAGGCGAAAATACACAAGCAACACCTGAAAATAACGAAGAAGTCATTGAAGAAACAGCAGCTCCACAGCAGGCAGAAGCCCCGGTTGAAGAGACACTGGAAGCAGATGTTCAAGGGTTTGCTGAAGAGGGAAAAGCCGGTGATCGTGTTGCCCAGCTGGAAGCCGAACTGGCAGAAATGAAAAGCAAATGGATGCGTGCGGTTGCTGATGAGCAAAATGTGCGCCGCCGTGGGGAGCGTGAAAAACAAGACGCGCTTAAATACGGCGTGACCAACTTTGCGCGTGAAATGGTTTCTGTGGCTGATAACCTGAGCCGCGCAATGGACAGCACACCAGAAGACATGAAAGACACCGATGTGATCAAAGGTGTTGAAATGACCGAGCGTGAGCTGCAAAACGCTTTTAACAAAGCCGGTATCAAGCGCATTGAGGCGGCAGGCCAGCCCTTTGACCATAACTTGCACCAAGCCATGTTTGAAATTCAAGACCCAAGCCAGCCTTCAGGCCTTGTTGGTCAGGTGATGCAGGATGGTTATGTGATCCATGACCGTTTGTTGCGTCCAGCCATGGTTGGTGTGACAAAAGGCGGTCCAAAATATGAAGCCCCTTCTGAGGAAGCCCCAGCTGATGAAGCCGCTGCTGCCACGGATGCTTATGAAAATGCAGGCGCTGAGTCAGGTGAAAAGCTTAATCAGGAAACCTGATCTAAAGTAAAAATATCTTAGATAGAAGATCAAAAGCCCTCGCAAACAGATGATGCGAGGGCTTTTTTCTTTATTGAGAGATCATATCGCGCAGTTGTTTGGCAGCAACCGTTAACATGGCGAAATCAACACCTGGTGTGGTTTTCATTTCTGCCAGCATCTGGTCGGTTTGGTCTACAACGGTTTGGTTTTGCTCAATCCATTTCTCAAGACCATCTAACGCATCGGCCCCTTTATTATGATGTTCAATCGCGCCATAGGTCAGGGTGGACTGATAAGTATAGAGGTCTTCGATCAAGGCCCCGACCGCCAGTTTTTGCCAGTGGTTTTTCAGGCCGAGTTGCTCGCCTGTTGCGCGCATCCATCCCAGATCAAAGCGCGCGCCAACAGCAAAGTAGATTTTTGAGACATTAACCACATCCATATCGCGTGAATGGGCAATGCCGACAATATCACAGCCAGAAACCAGAACCACTTTACCGGCAACACTTTTGGCAAGCTTTTCAGGCACGCCATTATCAATAAAGGTCTGGGCCTGATTTAGATGGGCTGCAAGTACATTTTCAGGCAAGACGTCTTCAAGGCGCTCGCCAAGTTTTTGTAGCCCATCTGAAAAGGCTTCAACGGTTTTGCCGATATCAATGGGGTGTTCACAATTGCGCAAGAACCATTTGGTGCCGCGATCAATCAGGCGGTTTACCTGAATGAGCATACGCACCTGTTCTTGGGCTGAAACCTTGTTATCCAAGGCTTCAATTTCTTCCCATGTTTCGCGCAGGCCAAATGAATCTCGGGTGATGAGATAGGCACGCGCAATATCATCCGGTGTGGCATTGGTATTTTCCATAGTCTGGGTAACAAATGTGCCGCCCACACGGTTGATCAGGGAATTGGTGATATGGGTTGCGATAATTTCACGACGCAGCATATGTTTGGTAATCTGAGATTCAAATGTCTGTTGAAGGTCAGAGGGGAAATAACGGATGAGGTCTTCTTCAAGACGGGGGTCATCCGGTAGTTTTGATTCCAGTAACTGATCATAAAGCCAGATTTTAGCATAAGGCATTAAGACAGAAATTTCCGGTCGGGTCAGGCCTTTTTGCGCAGCTTGACGTTCAGCCAGCACTTCATCATTGGGCAGAACTTCCACATCACGGTCCAAACGCCCATTGCGCTCAAGATATTTCATCAAGCGGGCTTGTTGATCAAGCAAGTCAGTTGCGCGTTCATGGATCATGGTGATGGCTTGGCTTTGCAGGTAGTTGTCACGCAAGACAAGTTCTGAGACCTCATCGGTCATCTGTTCTAACAGTTTGTTGCGTTGTTTGGTGGTCATATCACCATCAGCAACCACTTGGTTGACCAGAATTTTGATGTTTACTTCATGGTCAGAACAATCCACCCCAGCTGAGTTATCAATGGCATCGGTGTTGTTGCGCCCGCCATGTAAGGCATATTCAATCCGACCTTTTTGCGTACAGCCAAGGTTGGCGCCCTCGCCAATAACCTGACAGCGCAGCTCTGGTGCATCAATGCGAATCGCATCATTGCCGCGATCGCCCGTATCTGCATCTGATTCGTGGCTTTCCTTAATGTAGGTCCCAATGCCCCCAAACCAGAGCAGTTCGATCTCTGATTTTAAGATGGCGCGAATAAGCTCGCTGGGGGAAAGCGACTTGGTGTTTTTAGGCAGGCTTAAGGCTTTTCGAATTTCAGGGGTGATATCAATTTGCTTGGCGGAACGCTCAAAGATACCGCCGCCTTTTGAAATGAGCGATGTATCATAATGATCCCAGCCTTTAACCGCATCAAACAGGCGTTTGCGCTCTTCCCATGATTTGGCTGAGTCTGGATTGGGATCAATGAAAATATGCATATGGTTAAAGGCAGCGACCAAACGGATGTGTTTGGACAGCAACATGCCGTTACCAAAAACATCACCGCCCATATCACCGACACCAACAGCAGTGAAATCTTGCGTCTGGATGTCTTTACCGATTTCACGGAAATGGCGTTTGACCGATTCCCACGCCCCTTTGGCGGTGATGCCCATTTTCTTATGGTCATAGCCAACAGACCCGCCAGAAGCAAAGGCATCGCCCAGCCAATGGCCGTATTCTTCAGAGACACGGTTGGCGATATCAGAAAAAGTCGCGGTGCCCTTATCGGCAGCAACTACCAGATAAGGATCATCGTCATCATGGCGAATAACCTGTTGGGGCGGGATGACTTTGCCGCTGATATAATTATCGGTGAGATCAAGCAGACCGCGAATAAAGGTGATGTAACATTCAATGCCCTCACTGATAAAGGCATCGCGCCCGCCTTCATTTGGCGGTTGTTTGACCACAAAGCCGCCTTTTGAACCCACAGGTACAATAACGGCGTTTTTCACTTGCTGGGCTTTTACCAGACCAAGGATTTCAGTGCGGAAATCTTCCCGGCGATCAGACCATCTTAGGCCACCGCGCGCAACCGGACCACCACGCAGGTGCACTCCTTCGATGCGCGGGCTATAGACGAAAATTTCACGCCAAGGCCGCGGTAAGGGCAGGTCTTCAATTTCCATAGAGTTGAACTTGAAGGAGACGTAATTTTTAACTTCTCCCGTGCCGCGCTCTTTTTGGAAATAGTTTGTGCGCAATGTGCAATCAATCAGGTTGAGGAAGCGGCGCAAAATCCGGTCTTCATCGGCATTTTGTACGCTATCAAGGATATCTAGAATTTCACTGCGAATGCTGTTGATTTTCTTGTCATCTTGCTGACGCTCTGGATCAAACTTCTCATAGAAAAGATCAATCAATAAGCGGGTGACTTGCGGGTTATAGGCAAGGGCACGCTGCATATAGGTTTGTGAAAACGGAATATTGGCTTGGCGCAGGTATTTACATAAAGCGCGCAGCAACATAACAGGCCAAGGCTGAATGCCTGCCTGAATAACCAGACGGTTAAAACCGTCATTTTCAACACTGCCGTTCCAGACATGGCGAAAAGCTTCTTGGAAACTTTTGCGAATGGCAGAAAGATCGACCCCTTCACCCGTTGAGGTTTCCAGCCCGAAATCATGCATCATGATGACATCCATATCGGCCTGGCTTGGCTTAATGGGATAAGGATGCTCATCTAAAACCAACAGCCCCATATTTTCCAGCATGGGTAAAACATGAGAAAGCGGCACGGCTTTATTGGGATGATAAAGCTTAAAGCGCACCACATTTTGCGCTGCTTCAATCGGGCGATAAAGGCTGAGTTGAAGCTCACCAGTTTCAATCACATCATCAAGCTTGGTGATATCTGAAACGGCGACGGCTGCATTGTGGCTTTCAATATAGCCTGCGGGAAAAGCACTGCCATAACGGCGGAACTGCTCAAGGCCTTTTTCTTCCCCATTGCTGGTGACAAGCTGGTCGCGCAATTGATCAGGCCAGTTGCGCGCCGCATCAATCAGTTGAGATTCAACTTCAAAAATATCAACGGACTTTTTGCGTTTACCCGGTGTGGAGACAATCACATGTAAGCGGGCCAGTGGCGCATCCCCAATCTGGGTGTAAAAGGCCATGACTTCACCGTTAAAGGCGCGCTCCAAGATATCCTGCATGAGATGGCGCAGCTCAGTCGTCATACTGTCGCGCGGGATATAAATCTGGCAGGAGGCAAAACGTTTGAAATCATCTTGGCGCACAAATAGGGCCACGCGCTGGCGCTCTTGTAGATGGAGAACACCCATACAAATTTCATAAAGGTCATCTTCAGAAATTTGAAACAGCTCATCGCGTGGGAATGTATCGATGATATGAGCCAAAGCTTTTCGGTTATGGCTGGAGGGCTCAAAATTTGCCTTTTGCATGACATGGCTTGATTTCATGCGCATGAGCGGAATGTCATGGGGGGCACGGCTGTAGGCCGCAGATGTAAAGAGCCCGACAAAGACCCGTTGACCAATAACTTTGCCTTTTGCACCATAACGTTTGATGCAAACTACATCCATATAAACCGGGCGATGGACCATGGACTTATGGGATGTTTTTGCCAGCATGATGGGCGTGCTGTCTTCGGTGAAACGGCCTTTTTCTGAGGCCGGGCTGGTGGCAAGCTGGCTGATCTCATCTAAAATATTGGATTTTGGATTAGACAAGATGCCTAAAGCCCCATCCATTACCGGGACAACGGTTTTTCCCTTAATCTCAAAATCACAGGCCCCTAAGAAGGTGAAATGATCATCATGGACCCACTGCATGAAATCGCAAAACTCACGGTATTCTTCGGATTTGGCATTGGGCAGTTTTTTTGTGAGATGATCAGTGGTTTCTTGAGCGAAATCACGCATTTTAAGCCAGTCACGAACCGCGGCGTTGCCTTCTTCCAAGCAATGGGTAAGGCTGTCATGGATTTCTTGAAGATGGTCCATATTGGAATGGCGATTGACCAAAAAGAGCATGAAAGACTCTTTTGCACAGGTCTTGCCACAAATTTCGACCTCTTTGGCATTACAAGTGGCTCTTAGGCGTCCATCTTCTTCGCGACAAAGCTGAATGACCGGATGGATGGTCAGATAGATGGTCATATCATGTTCAGCCAAGGCAGATGCAATGGAATCAACCAAGAAGGGGCGGTCTGTTGTGCAAATTTCAACAACCGTATGATCGCTTTGCCAGCCGTGTTCTTCCAAGTTTGGGTTATAAACCCGAATGAGGCTTTCCTCACTTTGTCGCTGATAGGCAAAGCGCCAAAAAGCAAGGGCGGAACCATAAACCTCTTCCTCGTTTCGACCGATCAGGTCACGAGGGGGGACTTTTTCAAAGAATTGTCGAACAAATTTTTCAGCATCAAGCTTTTCAGCTTTGGGCAGGCGGTCATTGATGAGTTTGGCAACCTTATTGATGAGGTCAGCCTTTTGCTGTTCCGACTTCGAGAGCGTCTTATTCATCCCATTCATCCCTGTTTTCGCCCACTTTTTGCGGGTCGTTAAACATGTGAGGTTTTTTCCTCTATATTAAAGGCTAGGAAAAAATCACGAATTTACAAGTAAATACGCGCAATTTGTTGATTTATTATGAATTTTCCCCAGATATATCCTTTTATATAAGGCCAAGAGCACGTATATTTACGTAAATGAGTAAAAAGTAGGTGCGGTGTGAGCAAGCAAATTAAAGATTCGGACATGTCACAAGAGGGGGAAAATTTACCCGTTGAAGGTGATGTCTTGGCCTCGCTGGATGAGTGGCGCCGTCATTCTTTAAATGAGGCGGTTGAAGAGCCGAGCTGGACGAGCAAACATCCGATTAATATTCGCTTGAGCATTCCCTTTATCAAAAAACAATATTATCTCACCATCGTGGGTGGGCGTGAGAAGCGCAGTCAGGAACGTCGTTTTGAAGAACGTTCCAGCCATCCGTTGCGCACATTTATGAATATGTTGTTTGCTCTTGGTGTGGTCAGTGGGGCGACTGTTTTGATGCTGGTTTTTCTAGCCCTTTACAGTTCCATCATTGAGTTTTAAAAGAGTGACGGTTTCATCAGACCCGAAGGTCTAATATTTTGCGCATTCTTTTCATTACATCCACACGTATCGGTGATGCGGTTTTATCAACAGGCTTGCTCAATAATTTAATTGAGCGCCATCCAGAGGCAAAATTTACCATTGCCTGTGGCCCGGTGGCAGCGCCCTTGTTTGAAGCCACCCCGCAGGTGGAACGCATCCTTGTGATGACGAAAAAGAAACGCTCCATGCATTGGGTTGATTTGTGGAAAGAGTGCGGCTTTACATGGTGGTACCGCGTGATTGACCTGCGCAATGGGCCGATCACTTACCTGTTTCCCACACTGCGTGGCACGCATTTATTGCGCGATGATAAATCAAAACACCGTGTGGAACTTTTCTCAGACCTTCTTGATCTCGATATCGCCCAAGGCCCCGTGTTATGGACCAATGAGGCCCATGAAGAACAGGCCGATACCTTATTGCCTAAGGGGGAAAAAATTCTCGCTGTGGGGCCAACGGCAAATTGGCGCGGGAAAACATGGCGCGCAGAAAACTTCTTAGAACTTTGCCAACGCCTCACCGCCCCTGATGGCCCCTTAGCCGGGGTGAAAATCGCCCTGTTTGGTCATGTCTCTGAGCGTGAACAGGCACAAGGATTGATTAACGGGCTGGAGGAAAGCCAGAAGATTGATTTAATTGGCGAACATAGCCTGCCCGTTGTCTATGCCTGTTTGAAACGCTGTTCATTTTATGTGGGCAATGACAGTGGCCTGATGCATATGTCGGTGGCGGCAAACATCCCCACCCTTGGCCTTTTTGGCCCAACACAGGAAAAACTCTATAGCCCTTGGGGGGAGCATTGCGCAACCGTGCGCACCAAAGTGCCTTTTCTCGAGCTGTTTGGTGAAAATTTCGATCACAAAAAAACCGATAGCCTGATGGACAGTTTATCGGTAGATATGGCGTATGAAGCTGCCCTTAACCTGTGGAAGAAACAGTCATGAGCCTTGATGAACTGATCAAAGAATATCCGTTTCTTGAAGATATGGTTCAAGCGATTGATGACCCGTTCACCCTTGTCCTTGTTTTTGGTTCAACCATCGTATTGGCGATGCTGGTTTTATTGCGGGTGACTTTTTTGAGTATGGGAAAAGCAGATCAAAAACGTCGCGACACCTTATAGGGTATAGTCCCAGCCATTACGGGCAAAGAGGGCTGTTGATCCACAATAAGAAAAACAGTGATAGCCATTATTTTTGATGAGCTGATAGACTTCTTTATTGATCACGTCTTCAACCGTTTCAGCATGGATTTCACAGATGATCACATCAGGGGCATATTTGTGAAAATCAAAGGTACCCAGAACGGACATTTCATGGCCTTCAACATCGACATTAAGCACATCGATTTTTTTGTCACCAAGGTTTTCAGCAATGGTTTTATTTAAAGGCTGAGATTTGATTTTTTCAATAGTGTAAGGCTTGCCAATAAGTTTAGCGCCTTCGTCAGCGGCTTCTTTATCAAGAGTGTTTAAACCGCTGCCCGGATCAAAAATATACGATTCGATCTCGCCTTCTTCATCACTGATGGCACATTGAATGCTGATATCGCGTTTTCTTAGGCGCGAGCATAACATGATGTTATCGGCTGTCAGGTCAATGTTGAGGCCATGCCAACCCATTTTATAAAGTGGGTAGGTTGTGTTGCCAATAACCGGATGGTTACAGCCTACATCAACAAAAACCCCTTTATAGTTTTTCTTTTTAAAACGCCCGATGCGATAGATGCGAGAGACGATTAAGTCTTCGCCCCAGCTGGCATAGGCTTGGAAGGGGGTGTGTTTTATCAGGCGGTACAGCTTATAGAGAAAACGGTGTTTAACGTGTTTTTCTTTAAGGTCGCGAATTGTCTGTTTCATGTCACCACTTTCCTTCGCGAAAGAGGCGTTTGACATGTTTGGCGAGGCGTCTGAGGCCTTTTTCTTTACCGGCTTTGCGGCGTTTGGGCCAGATGCGCGTCGGGTCGGCCACATGGCGTTCATGACCTGTGTTGATCATGGCTGGTGGGTCTAGAACGACACAGTAAAACTCTTGCTCTTTATAGACACAGCCGATATCCAGCTCGTTTGTAAAGCGCGCATAGCCGTTGATTAGGTCGTAATCGCTTTTGCGGCGCAGGCCCGGTTTGAACGAGAAAAAGCCCCATTCCCAACCTTCAGCCACACTAAAAGTCAGGTAACTTGTGCTTTCAAGTTCAACCTTGTCTTCAGCTTTGAAAAGCTCAACACTTTCGGTGGCAATATTGGCATCTTCAATGCTTTCCAAAAAGGGTTGGAGAATTTTTGGATTGCTTTCAAGGATCGCCATGGATTCTTCAATGAAGTTTGGACGGGTGAATTCCCAGTCATCTTCACAGTGGAAAATATAAGGCGTATCAATGCTGGCATAGGCATCCACAATCGATTTGATCTGGCCTTTCTTTTCTTTATTGGCCCAAATCTCAAAGCGATCACCAAATAGGTCTTGGACCTGTTGATAGACCTCAGGGTCACAGGAGTCTTCAGTGATGATGGCGCGTTTGATCGGGTAGGTGTTTTGTTTTTCAAAACTTTCGATCGTTTTTTGCAGAAGATCGACACGACCACAACTGGTCAGAACAAACGTAACTTCTGGCTGGCTCATGGTTTCCTACCCCGATTGAGATGATTTGTCCTGCTTGTAGCAGAATTAAGGCCGTCTGACAGTAGCGTTTTTTCGAAAAATGCCACAAAGATAGACCAGTTGTTCGCCTTGCAGCTTTACCCCGCAGCGTGACACCACATAAAGCAGGAATTCAGAACTGAAAAGTCCGACCTTATGTTCCTTTTTTGCCCATTTCCAAACGCGCGAGATGATCTTTTTCTGTGCGGTGGCTTTTTGTTTTGCGCTCAGTTCCGTATGGTCTTGAAGGTGATAGGCCAGTGCAATGGTAGCATCATGAATGACTTGAGCATTGTTGTTCATAATGCGCCCGGGCTCATCCATAGGCGATAAACACACAATATGGCGCACTTGTGCCAGTTTGCCATGGGTGGAAAGCCGAATGAATAAGGAATGGTCTTGGGAAAAGACCCTCTCATCACAGCCGCCTGCTTTTTTAAACAGCTCTTTTTTAAACAGGCAGTGGCTCACACGGGCAAAGCCGCGATCAATCACGCTATAAAGCGGATCATCAAAGGTCACGACCTCAGGCTCATGCGGGGGTTCAAAATTGATTTCGCTGTCATATTCACCGGAAATCCCAAACACAAAATCACTTTGGGTTTCAACCATGGTCTTGAGCAAAAGTTCTGTACAAAATGGCGCGAGAATATCATCAGAATCGACCAGCTTAATGATATTGCCACGGGCAGCTTTCACCCCGTTGTTGGTGGCAATGGCAACGCCTTGATTTTTTTGATCAATGATAACGACATTGTCTAGCCCCTTGGTTTCCTCTTTTACGATCTCAAGGGAGTTATCACTTGAGCCATCATTGACAAAAACCAACTCACGCTCAAACTCACCTTCCTGTTTTTTGATGGCCTCAATGACACCGGGCAGGAAAGCGGCCTTGTTATAGACCGTTATGACGTAAGAGACCTTTGTCACTTTACAGGCACCACATCAAAGGCAATGGCGATGCGTGGCTGGGTACTCTCCGTCGGAACTGTAGAGTGATAGAGGTAAGACGGGAACAAAGCGACCAAACCTTCTTTGGGCTGAATAAAGCGTAAACGATCTGTGGTGAGATTAGGGAACTCATCATTGATCTGACCAAATTCGATAAAGCCTGCATTGTTTGGATTATCGTCTGATTTCATAATATCGGGCAGGCGCACGTAATAACAGCCACTCATCCAAGCCTCACCATGGATATGGGCGATCTGGCGACCGGGGCCAGACAGGATATTGGCCCAAGACTTGATGCGCCATTTTTTTGGGGCTGTGGCAACAAACTGATTATCAGGGTCATCAGGCAAGTTGGCGATATACTCAGCCACATGTTTCTCCATGGCAGCTTTGAGTTGTTTGACCGGGCCCATGGGCTCAGAATAGATATCTTTGACTTCCTTGCCGTAGCGCGTCACTTCGTAATGTTCAAATTCAAACAGTTTGGGGTGGTTTTCCACATGTTTGACCAAGGCTTCGTTAAAGGCGTCGATATCTTTAAAGCCTTCTGGCACATCCACCCATTCAGGTTTTACAAATGTGTCAAAATCCATATAGCGGTCATATTCTTCACCACCGCCTAATTGGTCAAGCGCGGTCAGTTTCCACGCCACAGCCGTTGTTTCACCGGGGAAAAGTTCCAAGGCTTTGTCGGCGGCTTTTAGGCCTTCTTTGGCCTTGCTTTGGCTGAGCATAATATAGGAATGAGCCATATGGGCGGGGTGGAAATCGGGCTTGAGCTTCAAGGCTTTTTTGATAACTTTTTCAGCTTCTTTGGATTTACCTGCCTGATTAAGCGTGTTGGCAAGCTTGGTATGAAGCACAGCCTCGCTTGGGGCCATATCGATGGCTTTTTGATAAAGTTCTTCAGCCGCATCCCATTTACCTTGGGTATCAAGCATATCAGCAAGATTGACGACTAAGGAGACGTCCTTGGGCATTTTTCCCATCAGGTCGCGATAGCTTTTCTCCGCCTCATCAAATTGTTCAGAAGCATAAAGCGCATCACAGAGGCGGCGGTGTGCTTGGAGATAATCAGGCTGAATTTTAAGCGCCTTTTTAAAAGACGTGATGGCTTTGATCGGTTCTCCCAAACCTATGAGCACATTACCCATATTATAATGGGCCATGGCAAACTTAGGATTGCCCTGTAGGGATTTCTTAATTTCGTTTTGGGCCTGCTTGAATTTGTCCTGCATCATGTAAGTGACGCCTAAAAGATGGCGGGCATCAGGATGATTGGGAACTTGTTTCAAGATTTGAGTGAGCAGGTCTTGCGCTTGGGGGAACTGCTTGCCATTGATCTGCTGCATCGCATATTGCAGGGCTTGAGGCAGTGAAAGATTTTGTTGCATGACCATGGCCTTATATCTGTAAAAATAATTTTGCAGACTATACGGTTTTCTGAGCAGAAATTAAACCTGATCTTTTTGTAAGCCTTTTTGCAGCGGTTCGGGCAAATTTTAAGGTTAGGCTTTTACGGCGTGCCCCATTGAGCTTATTTTCAGGACTTTGGCGCTGTTGAAAGCCTTCAAATTGATCGGCAATGATCAAACCATGCTCAGGGGGGAGGATGTCTTTTGGAAAAGTTTCATCGACCGCAAAGGCAAAGAAATCACAATAGCCAAGATAGTCTTGCCATTTTTGATCGGTGCGGAAATCTTCAAGGCCGGATTTAACTTCTACGATGAAAATTTGGCCTTTTTTGTTGAGGCCAATCACATCAACACGGCGCTCATTTGGCAGTTTCATTTCTGTGAGACAGGCATAGCCCATATCTGTTAACAGAATTTCTGCACCTTTGGTGATGTTCGCTGTTTGGGTCATCATCTTGAAAAAAATCACCCCAGCTTCAAGTTAAGCCGGGGTGAGATTTAGATTTTTTATTTGACGCGTAGCACTTCAACGCCGGGCAGCTCTTTACCTTCCAACCATTCAAGGAAGGCCCCGCCTGCTGTTGAAATATAGGTGAAATCAGCTTTTGCGCCTGCATGTTCAAGGGCGGCAACCGTATCACCCCCACCTGCAACAGAAACAAGCTTGCCCGCTTTGGTCAGCTCACCTGCTGCTTGGGCCGCACCGTTTGTACCATTATCAAAAGGCGCGATTTCAAAGGCACCCATGGGGCCGTTCCAAACGATTGTCTTACATTTGGCAAGACGCTCTTTCACATCTGCTACAGAAGCCGGACCCACATCCAAGATCATTTCATCGCCCTCAACACCATCAGCAAGATTGACAGTGCGGTTTTCTGCATTTGCGGCAAATTCCTTGGCGACTACACCATCAACAGGCAGCATGATATCGCAGCCATTTTTTGCAGCAGAGGCAATGATTTCTTTTGCCGTATCAGCTAAGTCATGTTCACATAAAGAGTTGCCAATATTGATGCCTTGGGCATTAAGGAAAGTATTTGCCATGCCTCCGCCAATGATCAACATGTCGACTTTGGCTGTGAGGTTATTGAGAACATCAAGTTTAGTTGAGACTTTTGCCCCACCAACAAGAGCAGCCACAGGGCGCTCTGGGGCTTCAAGTGCGCCAGAAAGGGCTTCAAGTTCAGCCTGCATTAAACGACCTGCCGCAGAAGGCAACAAACGTGCAAGGGCTTCGGTAGAGGCATGGGCACGGTGCGCACAAGAAAAGGCGTCATTGACATAAATGTCACCAAGTTTTGCCAGTTTTTCAGCAAAGCCTTGATCGTTATCGGTTTCTTCTTTGTAGTAACGCAAGTTTTCCAAAATACACACATCACCATCACCAAGGCTGGCAACTGTGCTTTCAGCTTCGTCCCCAATACAGTTTGAGGCAAATTTAACGTCTTTACCCAGTTTTTCAGCCACCGCGCCTGCAATGGGTTGAACCGACATTTCAGCCACACGCTGGCCTTTTGGGCGACCATAATGGGTGATGAGAACAACGCGGGCACCTTTTTCCACCAATTCCTGAATGGTGGGCAAAGTGCGATCAATTCGTGTGGTGTCTGTGATGACGCCGTCTTTCATGGGGACGTTTAAATCTGCGCGCAACAGAACGCGTTTTCCGGCAACATCATAATCACTCAGTGTTTTGAATTGAGACATGGGATTTCCTTTGTGTTCGCAACATCAATATGGTTGGGCGCACTATACATATTTTTGCTTTTGTTTGAACAAAAAAAGACCCTCTTTCACGTCTGGGGAGGTGAAAGAGGGTTTTAAGATCAAATGCTGAAGGGAGGGTACCTTTTCAGCGGGTGAGGGGATAATGTGCGAAACTTGGTCTTTGCACATTGCGAATTATCAATTGGTGCAAATTAATTAAAAAAAACGCTCTCTTTTGTTTGAAAAAAGAGAGCGTATCAAGGTAGCACTGAATGGAAGAGGTGTTATTCAGCGCCTTTGTGGTCTGGAATATCTTCATAGCCTGTGACCATGGATTTTAAGTGCGCGCCAACCGTATGACCGGTGGTGATCAGATACACATGGACAATCACAAAGGTAACCATGAAGAAAGCAAAGGCTGTGTGGATCAAGGCAACGATTTCCAAGCTCAAGATCGCCGCCACAGCTTCAGGCCATTCGTTATAAAACAGATAGAGCAAGCCGGAGATTATCAAGCCCGGATTGATGATCAGTTTTAATTTCAAATAAGCGATGCGTTGCAAGGGATTGAGTTTCTTTTCCGGTGTTTTCTCATAAGGATGTTCTTCCCCTTTAAAGATGCCGGAGCTGTAATAACGGATCACATCGCCCAGTTTTTCCGTTGTGGGAATATAGTTTTTCCATTCCCCTGTGGTGAAATGCCAGAAAATGGCAAAGGCCCATAAGCCCAAGAGCAACCATAATAAAATGCCATGCATTTCTGAAGCTTGCTCATAGCTCACCACATCAAAGGTGCCGTGAATGTTAAAACCCGTGAAGGCGAGCATCAAGACCAGTACGGCCTGTGCCCAGTGCCAGAAACGTTCAAAACGTTTATACATAAGGACGCGTTTCATGACTTAGCCCTCCCCGTTATTTTTACGACGACCCAAAAGACGCAAAAGCGCATGTACGCCCACGCCTGCTCCGGTCAGCCCGATTAAAGCAAAGCCCAAGGTATCCAACGTGTCGGATTTATCGCGACCCGGCATATAGAAACCTGTGAGTTTTTCCAAACGTCCGCCTTTGGTGTGGCAGGAATCACAGCCCAGTGCCTTATCACTTGGGGCCACCATATGGGTTTGGGGCCAGTGGTAAGTTGTTTCGATAAAATCAAATTTGCCAGAGTAAGGCTCACCGACATATTTAGACCCGGCTGTTAAAGCTTTTTGCCAGTCGAAGTTTTTCCAATAGGCCGTTTTGTCTTTGCCAAATACATGGCTGACAAGGAATGTTTTATTCACAGTGTCATAAGGCTGTTTGCCACGCATGACTTTAAAAGGCCAGATCCGTGCGTTCGGATCATTGTAAGACCCCCCAAACGTGTTAATCGGTACGACTTTTTTACTGTCATCAAGCTTGTCACTGCGCAGGGTGTAGCGCATTTTGCCGTCAAACCATTCATATTCAGGCACGACATTTTCAGCCAGTTTGAAGTCACCTTTTTTACTATGGTAAATCATGTGGCCTTTATCATCTTTGATGGCAAAAGGTTTACCATTTTTCATTTTGCCAGCTTGGGACCAGTCCCACCACATTTTGGTGGCAACACCGCCGCGGGCAAATTCAGGGATATGACAGGTCTGACAGGCGACTTTATCGGTATGATCATTCAGCTTGGCTGTTTTCTTGTGCGGTTTCATGCTGTGACATGATTCACAAGAGGCATGATCTTTATATTCAGCACTGGCAACATCAATGCCTTTGGTATCTTTGGCCTGCATGTCAAAGCGTGAGCCCGGTACATCATGGCCTTTAGGGTTATGGCAGGTGGCACAGCTGAAATTCGCGCCCTCTTTTGCCATATGGACATCAAGTTCTTTGTTGGGGTTGGCAAGGGAGCTATCTAGATCACCATGTTTTACCCCATCGCCGCCACCGCCATAAAAATGACAGGCCCCGCAGTTTGCACGCGAGGTTGGGCCGACTTTTTGAGCGACCATTTTTAAATCCACAACAGGGCGGATTTTTTTAGATTTTGGCGGCCATGCTTTAGGCTCGTAATTTGGATGGCCCGCAGCGGTTGGGTATTTTTTGTATTTCCCTGTGGTGTCATGACAGACAAGGCAGTCCACATTATTGCCCGCAGGATGTTCTTTTCGTAAATCTTTCCAGCCATAGCCAATATGGCAGCTGGTGCAACGTGCCTCGTTTGAAGCCACAGTGCCGCAGAAGTTATTGACCACTTCACGTTTGCCGAGCTTTTGACCGTTCATATGGTCAAACTGCCATGTCCAATGCGTGGTCTTTTCAAGTTGTTTGGATGCTTCGGTGTGACATTCTAAGCAAGCCGCTGTCACGTCCGGTCCGGTTTTAAACTCCTGCTGGAGCTGTTTGAATTGGGTGTGGTCTGCAGTTGAGGTTTTATCCATCGCCGCAAGGGCGGGTGACACCATCAACATACATGCGATCAATCCACGCCCAAGTAGATGTTTGATCGACATTTATGCCTCCTCCTAAAAAATTGTTCCGCCCATTTCAGTGGGATTTGTCCATTTTTTTAGGAGATTTTATTTTAGGCTAATCTAATGTTCATTGCGAATTGTCAATTTGATCAAAAATTAACCCGCTCAACAGACCATGTGTTGTCTTTATCAGGGTCGCTAAAATGACTGATTTGTGAAAGCGACAGCGTATCAATTTTTAGGCGCAAGGCAGACGCTGGCGTCATATCCAAGGCTTGGGCAAGGGCTGCGCGAATGGTGCCTGCATGGGCCACACAGATGATTTCTTGTCCGTTATATTTTTTAATCAGGTGGTTGATGCATTTTTGCACCCGTGTGCAGAGTTGCTCAAAACTCTCGCCATCTGGTGGGCAGGTGGCGGCGGGGTCTTTCCAAAATGCATCACCTGCGGGGTCATCTTCCAGCTCGTCCCATGTTTTGCTTTGCCAAAGGCCAAAGTTCTGTTCCATCAGTTCTTTATAGGCCAGTGGGCGCACTTTCCAGCCCTTTTGCTCACCAATGGCCTTGGCGGTTTTTTTTGTGCGCGACAGGCTTGAGCTGACCCAAATCCCCTCTTTGGGAAGCTGGTCTGCCAAAGAGAGCAAACGTTCCGTATCATTTAGTTTACAGCCCACATCGCGCTGCCCATAGATGCGACCGGGCATCATGGCTTTGACAGGGGCATGGCGTATCCAATGAAATTTGGTGATGCTTAGGCTCATGCCAATCCTGCCAGCACCACAATCATTGTTATTTCCATCACCTGTTGGGCAGCGCCACACACATCGCCTGTTTGCCCGCCGATTTGTTTTTGTGCAAGACCTTGGAAAACATAAAGGGCGGTGAAGCCCATGACTATGGTGACAAATCCGGCATCAAGCGGCGTACATAACAAGAAAAGCGCAATGCCAAGCCCGCATGCTTGCACCACAATCATCCAGTCCGGTTTTTCCATGCTAGCAGCAAGGCCATCCGTGCGCGCGCTTTCCATCAGGTAAATCAACAAGGCAGGTGCAATGCGCGATAGGCAGGAAACCGCCACAATAACACTCGCGCCCACCATCCAGTCTTCAAACCCGCCAAGGGCGGCACTGCGCAGACCAATGGATAGGATAAGCGCAATGGTGCCATAGCTGCCAAGGCTGCTGTCGCGCATAATTTCAAGCTTGCGCTCCCGGCTTGCGCCCCCGCCAAAACCATCTGCAACATCGGCCAAGCCATCTTCATGAAGCGCGCCTGTTAACAACACACTGGTGAGCACAGCAAGCAAGCCACAGGCAAGGGGTGGAATTTCAAAGATATGGGCAAGTCCATAAACCGTGGCAGACAGACCGCCAACCAAAAGCCCGATTAAGGGAAAGGCGCGAAGCGCACGGTTTAAGGCCTGTGGGGCGAGCTCTTCTTTCAACTTCCACGGCAGTCGGGTGAGGAAGACGACTGCCAGTTGGATATCTTCCCACCAAGCTTTAGGGTTTTGCGCATTTTTTTCAAAGGTTGAACTGGTATCTGTCATGGTTTGCGTGCTATCTCTTTTGTAAAGTTATGTTCTTATAACGAACGATCCGCCATTGGGAAAGAGAGTAGGGATATTATGAATACGTTACCCCATGTAAAATCACTGGATGACATCCGCGAAGTTTTAAAAGTTTTACCTGAATTTTCCCAAAGTGCCAAACAACAGGCCGATGCGCGTGAACCACAATTGACCAAGCCGGAAGGCTCGCTGGGCCGTTTGGAAGAAGTCAGCCATTGGGTGGCAAGATGGCAGGGCTCATACCCGCCACGGGCAAAATCGGTTCATTGTAATGTCTATGCCGGAAACCACGGTGTTGTGGCGCGCGGCGTGTCAGCCTATCCCCCAGAAGTGACGGGGCAGATGGTGCAGAACTTCATTAATGGCGGGGCGGCAGTCAACCAGATTTGTGCGACGTTTGATGTGGACCTGCAAGTTCATGAAATGGCGCTGGATCAACCAACAGCCGATTTTTCTAAAGGGCCAGCCATGTCTGATGAAGATATGGCAGAAGCGTTCTTTTATGGTATGACAACGGTTAAAGACCATACTGACCTGTTATGTATTGGTGAGATGGGCATTGGCAATACAACATCAGCCGCTGCCGTGGCCCATGGGCTTTATGGCGGGGCGGCAGAAACATGGGTTGGTCGCGGCACAGGTGTTGATGATGAAGCCATGGGTCATAAAATCGCCGTTGTGGCCGAATCGGTACTGGTCAATAAAGACGCCATGAAAGACGGGCTGGATGTATTGCGTTGTCTTGGCGGGCGTGAGCTGGTTGCCATGGCAGGTGCAGTTGTGGCTGCGCGCATGAAACGCATTCCGGTTTTGCTGGATGGTTATGTCTGTACCAGTGCAGTTGCTGCCTTGGAAGCCACCTGTAAGGGGGCGTTGGATCATTGCATGGTGGCGCATAATTCCGTAGAGCCGGGCCATCAGTTGCTTTGTGAAAAAATCGGCAAGAAAGCCTTGTTTGATTTGGATATGCGTTTGGGTGAAGCCAGTGGTGCGGTCTTGGCTGTGGGCCTCGTGCGCTCAGCTGTGGCGTGCCATAATAATATGGCAACCTTTGGCGATGCGGGCGTGGCAACCAAAGACTGATAATTGTCATACTGATACAGGTCTGTACCTGCATGACGAAAAAAGGGATGTAAGAAACAATGTCCAAATCCCTCTCCATTAGCGGATTTATCATGCTCGTCATTTTGGCGATGATCTGGGGCTCAAGCTTCACCATGATTAAAATCGCCTTGGAGGAAGTCGGACCTGTGTCTATAGCGGCTGCACGCATTGCTTTGGCAGCTGTGGTGCTGAGCTTTATTGCCATCATTCGCAAAGAGAGCATCCCGCGGGAACGTTCTGTCTGGATTGGTCTGTTTTGGCTTGCGGTTTTAGGTAATGCCGCCCCTTTCTTTCTCATTGGATGGGGGGAGCATTTTGTCGATGGCGGCATGACGGCTGTTTTAATGTCAACCATTCCGCTTAGCGTGCCGATCATGGCGCATTTCTTTACCGATGATGAAAAGCTCAGCCCCTATATGGTGGCGGGGGTCTGTATTGGTTTTGCTGGCTTGCTTGTCTTGGTTGGCCCCAGTGTGCTTTATGGATTGGGCCAAGACCTTGTGGCCCAAGGCGCGATTGTCAGTGCCGCACTTTGTTATGGCGGGGCCTCAATCATTGCGCGCAGGCTTTCCCATGTGCCGTTTATGGTGGTGGCGTCTGGTTCTATGATTATTGCAGCAATAATGATGGTGCCAGCCTCCATCATTATTGATCAGCCATGGACCTATAGTGCGGATGTAAAACATCTCGGTGCGTTGATTTATCTTGGGCTCTTTCCAACCGCGCTTGCCAATATCTTATTGTTACAGGTGATCAATACCTCCGGTGTGAGTTTTCTGGCCTTAAATAACTATCTCGTGCCTGTCTTTGGCGTGGGGATTGCCGCCCTTGCGCTGGGGGAAAAAGTCCCGACAGAGATGCTCAGTGCGCTTGGGATCATTTTCGTTGGCATTTTCGTGAGCAATCTAAAACGTAAAAGCGGCTGATTTTACCTGATAAATTTGTTATCTTATCTTCACAAGTGTTGAGGAAAAGGGCGTCATGCGACGTAAAGGGCATATTGTCAATCGATACCGCCGTGAGCTTCCCAGTGATGGGGAGGAAAGCCTCCTTTTTGCCGATAATCTGCCGCGCTATGACGTATCGCGCAATGCCGATACCTTGATCAAGCTTGTGCTGATGAACCCCTATAACAAGATTATTTTAGATCGCATGCATATGCTGGATGCACCAGATTGCTGGCTGGTGTCGGGCTGTTTGTTTCAAACCGTGTGGAATGTGGTGGAAGGGCATAACCCTTGTGATGGAATTTTAGATTATGACTTGATCTATTATGACCCGGACCAAAGCCGTGAAGCCGAAGAAGTCATGGCTTTGCGCGCAGATGCGCTTTTTCAGGATTTGGATGTGAAAATTCAGGTAAAAAACCAGTCACGTGTTCATATGTGGTATGAGCCCAAATTCGGCCTGCCCTATCCTGAGCTTAAATCGGCGACTGAATCCTTGCGCTATTATCCCTCAAAAGTGCAGGCCATTGCCTTGCAAGGACGCGGCGGCTCGCGCATTTCTTTTGATGCACCCTTTGGGTTTGAAAATCTCTTGCGCATGATCGTGCGGCCCAATCATATGCTGGAATTTCCCGATGCCTATAAAGCAAAGGCCAAACGCTGGAAAAGCGTCTGGCCTAACTTAAAGATTTATCCATGGAAGTGATCCATGGTGAAAATGTCGATTAATGCGACATCAACACAGGCACGGTCATATGCTTGAGGATTTCGCGGGTGTTGCCACCGCGCAGCATATGCGACACACCATAATGACCATGGGCACCCATGACGATCAGATCAGAGCTTTCATCTGCGGCATGAGATAGCAGCAAGTCTGTGACGCCGACGTTTTCACGTTTGGCATGGGCTGCTTTTGCTGGAATGCCGTATTTATCAAGATGTTCAACTAGCTCATTTTCGCTAGGACGTTTTACGCCTTCTTTTTGAATGGCGAAGATCTCAACTATTTTGGCGTCTTTCATCATCGGGATGGCATCGTTAAGTGCGCGTGAAGATTCACGACCACCATTCCAAGCCACAAGGCAACGTGTGCCAATATTGGCAAAATCACCTGCAAATGGAATGACAAGAGCCGGACGACCGGAATGAACAATCACATTTTCAGCCAGATCAGACGGGATCGCGCTGTAGTTCTTGGACCAGTCATATTGACCAAGGATGGCAATGTCGCTGGTGCGCGCTGCCCATGTGACAGCCTGAATGACTTGTGCGTGGCTGGTGCAAAGTGCGCTGTTGACGCTGGCACGAACACCGGCTTCTTCGGTTTTTGCCAAGAAGCCTTCTTCAGCCGTTTTTGCCAATTTGCGCAGGTCGTCACTGACAGGGTGATTACCAACAATTGCCGACATTTCCGGGTCGGTTTGGCAGAAAAGTGCTGTAATGTGTGCATCGCCTTTTTTTGCCAAATCAATGGCAATGGTGATGCGTTTTTCACATTGTTGCGTTGCGTCGAGGTGCAGCAAAATATGCTTGAATGGCATGAGATAGGACCTTCCCTGAATTGCCTGACAATTTTTGTTTATTTTGCCTAGCATTAAAGGAGCTTGTAGGGGGGTATTTTTTCCTTTTTTTCCAACCTTTTACCGGATTTTCACAATAGCTTAACATTTCTTTGCAATTGCATGTCGACAATGGCTTTCCACTTATGGCAAAACTGAAGAGCTGTTTTTCAAATATCAGGACAGGATGAAACCCGTGCCCTCTCTCATAAATGACTGCGCTCTCTTTTCAGTAAGCCAGAAAGCCATTATCAAAGATAAAAAAGGCCGCATCTTGATGATGGAAAAGGCAGGTAAAAGCCATTGGGATATTCCCGGGGGCAAGTTGGATGCGGGCGAAGATATGGCAAAAAGTATCGCACGTGAAATCTTGGAAGAAATCGGTTTTGATAAGGTCAATGTTGGCGATATCATTTATGCCGGGCGACGTAGTTTTGAAGAAAAAGACAAAGCCGAACGGGTGATGATTTTTTATGCCTGTGAGATTGATCATAAGTTTGAAAAAATCAAACTCTCGGATGAACATTCCGCATGGCGCATGATGAGTGCGCATGACATAAAAGATCAGAAAAAATATGAGATTAATCCAGTGGTGCGCGCGGCCTTAAACGTGGCTTTTGCCAAAGACTAAAAAGAAAGAGAGCAATCATGTCAAACCAGTTGGAAATTGAACGTAAATTTCTGGTAATCGGGTCTGGTTGGAAAGACGGGGCTGATTGTAAGAAAATCTCTCAAGGCTATATCAGCAAGGATGAGTCCGTGGTCGTGCGGGTGCGCACCAAGGGGCCAAAATCCTTCCTCACCATCAAGGCAGATCGCGGCGGGATTTCACGCCTTGAGTTTGAATATGAAATTCCCAATGAAGATTGTGAAAAAATGCTCGCTGAACTGTGCGGCGATGCTATTGAGAAAACCCGCTATACCCTTGAAGCTGCGGGTAATACATGGGAAATTGATGAATTTCATGGGGTTAATGACGGGCTTGTTATGGCAGAAATTGAACTGGAAAGCCCTGATCAATCTTTTGAAAAACCCGATTGGGCTGGACCGGAAGTCAGCCATGATAATCGTTTCTTTAATTCTTACATCTCAGAACATCCATTTTCTTCATGGGGCGTGAGTTTTGAGGCGCTTGTCAAAGAGTTCGAATAGAACAAAATCACCGTAAACCATCCCTTAACTCTCTTTATATAGACTAGAGCATAACAGTGACTCTATCTGCATGTTGAAAGAGAATTTTGATGGCCCGCACGACAACAAAACCGCAACGCAGCCCGCTTTTACCCCCGGGTGCACGGGACTTTTTGACCCATCGCGCAATTGAAATTTCAGGTCTGATGTTGGGTGCAGGCGCAATTATCTTATCGATGATTTTGCTGAGCTACACACCGGGTGATCCTTCTTTTAACAGTGCCTCACCCCATGATGTGCAAAATCTCTTAGGGCCAATTGGGGCTTATGTGGCTGATGTGATGATGCAGTCCTTTGGATTGATGAGTGCAATCCCTGTTCTCGTTCTCTTTTCATGGGCATGGCGTATTTCTACAAAACAGATGGTTTCCAATTTATGGATGCGCCTGATTGTTTTATGTTTTGCAACCCTGTTTCTTTCTGTCGCAGTCCATGCATTTGCCATGCCGTCTGATTGGCCGCTGCGTAGTGGTTTGGGCGGTTTGGCCGGATTGATGTTGAGTGAGCGGCTTTTCGGGCTGGTTGCCCTGTTTGGTCTGGGCCAAGTGCCGTTTTTGGATCTCTTTTTTGCTGTGATCTGCGGTGTGTTTGGTTTTGTCGGTTTGATTTATGGTCTGGCCCTTTCCAAACGTGAATGGTCCCATATGGGCCATGGTGTTGCTGTGGCTGCCAAAGGGACAGTCCATGGTTCAGCCCAAGCGGTGAGCAAAGGTGTAAATGTCCTTCAGCGCACCAAGCTTGAAGAAATGATCGAGGAAGAAGAAGGCGGGATTGAAGAAGAAATTACGGTTTTAAAACGCAAGAAATCAGCCAAGAAGATTAAGGCCCCTGAAGCCGAAGTGGTCTTGCCGAAAAAATCACAAAAAGCCAAACAGCAAAATCTGGTTCTGTCCCCTGATAGCTATAACTTCCCGCCGCTTGATCTGTTGTGTGAAGCCAGCACTTTGCAAAAGCAAGCCTCAAAAATTGACCGCGCGGCTCTTGAACATAACGCAGAACTGTTAGAACAGGTTTTGGGTGATTTTGGCGTTAAAGGTGAAATTGTTGAAGTACGCCCGGGCCCAGTTGTCACCCTTTATGAGCTGGAACCTGCGGCAGGCACAAAAACATCGCGGGTTATTTCTTTAGCTGATGATATTGCACGTTCCATGTCTGCGGTGTCGGTTCGTATTGCGGTTGTGCCGGGGCGTAGCGTGATTGGGATTGAGCTGCCAAATGCACGGCGCGAAACGGTTTATTTGCGCGAGCTGTTGGAAAGCCAAAGTTTTGAGAACCAAAAAGCATCGCTTAACATGGCGTTGGGTGTGGATATTGGTGGGCAACCCGTCATGGCGGACTTGGCCCGTATGCCACACTTGTTGGTGGCTGGTACAACAGGTTCTGGTAAGTCGGTTGGTGTAAATACCATGATTTTGAGCCTGCTTTATCGCATGACACCAGAACAATGTAAGTTCATTATGATTGACCCGAAAATGTTGGAATTGTCTGTCTATGACGGCATTCCACATTTGCTCTCCCCTGTGGTGACGGAGCCGGGCAAGGCGGTGATGGCACTGAAATGGTGTGTTCAGGAAATGAATGAGCGCTACCGTTTGATGTCAAACCTTGGGGTGCGAAATATTTCCGGCTATAATGCCAAGCTGGAAGAAAGCCGCAAGAAAGGCGAGGTGCTCACGCGTCGCGTTCAAACCGGATTTGATCCTGAAACAGGTAAACCGATTTTCGAAGAACAGCCCCTTGATATGGAGGCTATGCCGTTCCTTGTGATTATCGTGGATGAGTTTGCCGATCTTATGTTGATGGTGGGTAAAGAGATTGATGCCTGTATTCAGTCTTTGGCACAAAAAGCACGTGCAGCCGGCATCCATTTGATTATGGCGACCCAGCGTCCGTCAACCGATGTGATGACCGGAACGATTAAAGCCAACTTCCCTTCACGCATTGCCTTTACGGTGACAACCAAAATCGATTCGCGCGTTATTTTGGAAACTCAAGGTGCTGAACAGCTTTTGGGTATGGGGGATATGCTGTTTAAGCCGGGCGGTGGTCAGGTTTCACGTGTGCATGGCCCGT
The DNA here is from genome assembly GCF_900093605.1 of Candidatus Terasakiella magnetica. Taxonomy (NCBI): domain Bacteria; kingdom Pseudomonadati; phylum Pseudomonadota; class Alphaproteobacteria; order Rhodospirillales; family Terasakiellaceae; genus Terasakiella; species Terasakiella magnetica. The sequence goes on along the minus strand of NZ_FLYE01000005.1, from coordinate 385 downwards.
TTGCCTCAGATGAAGAAGTTGAAGAAGTGGTCACCCATCTGAAAAAACAGGGTGAGCCGAGCTATGTTGAAGCGGTCACTGAAGAAAGTGATGAGCCTATTGACGGTTTAGTCATGCCAACAGGTGCTGTGGGCGGCAATACATCCAGTGGGGATGCGCTTTATGATCAGGCGGTTCAGATTTGTATTCAAGATGGTAAAGCCTCAACCAGCCATATTCAGCGTCGCCTTTCAATTGGTTATAATCGGGCAGCGCGCATTGTGGACCAGATGGAAGAAGAAGGCATTGTCACAGCCCCTGATCGTGTGGGTCGCCGTAAAATCATGGCAGGTAAGGACGGGGTTGAATAAATTTCCGTTCTGGTCATTCTGGCGCAGGCCAGAAG